>JAGQJJ010000907.1 GCA_020430675.1 Myxococcales bacterium | reverse complement strand
CAGCGGCGCTGATCTGGAGAACCTGGTCAACGAGGCGGCCCTGCTCGCCGCGCGCCGCGGGCGCGATGTGGTGACGATGGGCGACTTCGAGGACGCCAAGGACAAGGTGCTGATGGGCACCGAGCGGCGTTCGATGATCATCTCGGAGTCGGAGCGGCGCACGACGGCCTATCACGAGGCCGGCCACGCGCTGGTGGCGCGGTTGATCCCGGGGACCGACCCGGTTCACAAGGTGACGATCATTCCGCGCGGCCGGGCGCTGGGCGTGACCCAGCAGCTGCCGACGGAGGATCGGTTGTCGATGACCGCCGAGTACGCCGAGAACCGGATCGCCATTCTGATGGGTGGCCGCGTGGCCGAAGAGCTGATCTTCGACCAGATCACGACCGGTTCGGGGCAGGACATCGAGGTGGCGACCGACATCGCGCGGCGCATGGTCTGCGAGTGGGGCATGAGCGAGAAGCTCGGTCCCCTCACCTTCGGCAAGAAGGAGGAGCAGATCTTCCTCGGCCGCGAGATCGCGCAGCATCGCGATTACTCGGAGCACACCGCGATCGAGATCGATGGCGAGGTGAAGCGGCTGGTGATGGAGGGCTACAACACCGCCCACCGGCTGGTGGCCGACAACATCGACCTGCTCAAGCGGCTGGCCGAAGCGTTGCTCGAGCGCGAGACGATCGGCGCCGAAGACGTCGACATGCTGGTGCGCGGTGAGACGCTGCCGCCGGTCGAGGTCAAGACGCCGACGGCGGTGCGCCGGCCCAAGTCGGTCTATGTCACCCAGCAGAAGGGGGATCTGGAGGCGCTGCCCGAAGGCAGCGCCGAGCGCGCCTGAGCCGCGCTGCTTTGGGTGGATGCGGGTCGGTCCCCCGAGGGGCCGGCCCGTTTTGCGTGATGCGGTGGCCCGCCCGGCCGGGGGTCGCCGCGGGAGTCTGGTGATCGTGCGCTGGCAGTTCGGTCGACGCTGCTATGACTGGCGCCCGCAGGGGGCCGACGCCACGACACTGCTGATGGGGGTGGTCAACGTCACCCCGGATTCCTTCTCGGATGGCGGGCGCTTTGACGCGGTTGACGCCGCTGTCGCGCACGCGCTGGCGCTGGTCGAGCAGGGCGCGCAATTCATCGACGTTGGTGGGGAGTCTTCGCGGCCGGGCGCAGAACCGGTCGACGCGGCGACCGAGTGCGCGCGCGTCGTGCCGGTCATCGCCGCGCTGCGGCCACGGACAGACGCGGTGATCTCGATCGATACCACCAAGGCTGAAGTGGCCCAGGCCGCGCTGGCCGCGGGCGCAGAGGTGGTGAACGACATCTCCGCCGGGCGCGCCGATCCGGCGCTCATGCCACTGGTCGCCAAGGCCGGCGCCGGGTTCGTATTGATGCATATGCGCGGCACGCCCCAAACCATGCAGCTTGGAGAGTTGCGCGCGGCAGATCGGGTCGGCGAGATGGTCGATCACCTGGCGGCGCGCGTGGAGGCGGCGATGGCGGCCGGCGTCGCGCGGGAAGCGCTCTGCTTGGATCCGGGCATCGGCTTCGGCAAGACGGTCGAGCAGAATTGCGCGCTGATCGGCCAGCTTCCGCGCCTGGGCGCGCTGGGCCGACCGGTGCTGGTCGGCGCCTCGCGCAAGTCGTTCCTGGGCGCGCTGACCGACCGCCCCGTCGAAGCCCGCGGCCCGGCGACCTTTGCCGCCTGCGCGGCGGCGATCTGGCAGGGCGCGCAGGTGCTGCGCGTTCATGATGTGGCCGAGGTCCGGGACGTGGTGCGAGTGGTTGAGGCCATCCGCGCCACGGCACAGGTCGGCCCGTGAACGAGATGAGCCTTCGCGAAGTGGCGTCGTCGGTGCTCGACGTCGCGATCATCTTCTATCTGATCTACCGCGTCCTGCTGATCATCAAGGGCACCCGCGCGGTGCCGATGCTGATCGGGTTGACCGCGATCGCGCTGCTTTACGGGCTCAGCCAGGAGGGCTACCTCAACCTCCCCACGTTCAACTGGCTGCTCGAGCAGTTCATCGGCAGCATCCTGATCATCGTGGTCGTGCTGTTTCAGGCCGATATCCGGCGCGCGCTGGCCGCGTTCGGGCGGGCGCCGATCCTCAGCTCTTTTCGCACCGGCGCCGGCGCGCAGGTGATCGACGAGCTGGTCAAGGCCAGCACCTCGCTGGCGGCGCAGAACATCGGCGCGCTGATCGTCGTGGAGCGCGAGGCGGACCTGTCGCCCTACCTCGAAGAGAGCACCCGCATCGAGGCCAAGCTGACCAAGGAGCTGCTGTACAGCATCTTCGTGCCCGAGCGGCAGAACCCGCTGCATGACGGCGCTGTTTTTTTT
>JAGQJJ010000090.1 GCA_020430675.1 Myxococcales bacterium | reverse complement strand
TAGATCCAAAGCCCGACCCCCGTCGCCAGCGCGAGGGCCTGAGCGACGCCCAGGATCAACCAGACTGCGCGCACGCCTCGCGTCACGGCAGGCGGATCACCGCGCCGGTGGCGTCAACGCCCGCGCCCCGCTCGCCGGGTTTGTGGTCGGCGTGGCGATCCGACCAGCGCCACGCGCGGCTCTCGCCCACCAGCGCGTCTTCGGCGAAGCTCTCGTAGGTGTCGGTGCCGTCGGCGTCGATGAAGATGCCCAGGCACAGCGCTTCATCAAACGCCGCGCCGCGGTCGCCGATGGCCGCGCCGCCAAAAGTGCGGGCGTCGGGCGCGTGGTAGATGTCATCGCCGCCCAGCTCCAAGAAGAAGCCGATGCCATTGTCATTGCCCGCGCCCATGCCCAGGCCTGGCGCGACGTACTCGTCGTTGCCGGCGGCGTCGATGAACCAGCCGAGCGACATGTCATGGCCCTGGCCGACGGCGGTGGCCAGGATGGTCTCGGGGCGGTTGTAGGTGTCGTTGCCGCCGTCTTCGAAGAAATAGCTCATCGCGTAGTGCGCGCCCGAGCCCTGGTTGTACCAGCGGCCTTCGTAGACGTCATCGCCGCCGCCATCGCTGAACAGGCCGGTGCCGAACCAGAAGCCCGTGCCCTGCCCGAAGATGTCGACGGTGTAGTGGTCATCGCCCGCGCCGTCGCGGAAGGCGCCCAGGCCGCCCGAAGCGAAGACCTGGTCGCCAAAATCGGCGCGCCGCCCAAAGCCCGCGCCTTGGGCCAGGCTGGTATTCGAGCGCCCGGCGTTCTGCGAGTTCGGGTAGATCATGACCCCGCCCCGCTCGGCGTCGCCCTGCAAGGCACGGTAGTCGTCGTCACCCGCCTCATCGTGCAGGTAGCCGACGCCGCGCACGTAACCGAAGCCCTGCACCGATTGCACGCCCAGATAGCGATCACGGGCGACCCCGCGGTCGACCAGCACACCCAGACCATAAGCCGCGGCGCCCTGGCAGCCCTGCTCGCAGCGGTAGTCATCGGAGCCCGCGCGGTCGACCAGCAGGCCCACGCCGAGCACGCCGGCGCCTTGCGAGAGCTTCAGCGAGGAGTAGCGGTCGTCGCCGGCCAGATCGAAGGCCAGCCCGGCCCCCAGAATGCCTGCGCCCTGGCGCGCCACGGTCGACAGCGACATGGGTCCGAACTGGTCGCCCACGTCGGGGTGGCTACCGTCGTAGCGCCCCGCGGCGTCGGCCGGCGGCAGGTCGGCCACCTGCGAAGGCGCGTCGTACCCGGGGTAGCCATACACATCGGAGCCCGCGATCTCGATCAGCACGGACACCGAATGCGCGGCTGAGGTCGTCGCCGCGACCGGCGCCAGGTAGGTGTCATCGCCGCCGGTGTCGACCACCAGGAAAAACGGCCCATCGCCCTCCAGCGTCTGCGCGCCCGCGTCGGCGATGACCAGCCGGCCGAGCGGCGTTTGCAGATCGACCGCAAAGCCCTCGGCGCCCGCGTGTGCCGCCCAGTCGATGCCTTCGATCGTCGCCGCCACGTCGCGCGCGGCGGCGAACAGGCCCGAGAGGTCGAGCCCGCCCGCCAGCAGCTCCTGCACGCGCCGGTTGCGCATGTTGATCGCGGTGAAGTCGGGGCGAGTGATCATGGCAGACGGCAGCAGATCAAAGAGCGCCTGCTGATCGGCGACGGGCAGCCCGAAGGCGGCAAATGCCTGGTCGCGGGCCTGATGCACCGCGACCATCGCCTGCACCACGCGCCCCAGATCGCGCCGCAGCGGCAACGGCACCGCGGCCAGCGCGGCGGTGGTCGCGGCCCGATCGAAGCCCGCGGTGCCGGTGGCGGTCCAAACCCCGGCCAGCGCATCGGCCAGCGGGGTATCACCCGCGGCGTCAAAAGCGCCCTCGCGCGGGCTGATCGGCGCATCGAGCAAGGCTGCGCCCGCTTCGATCAACCGCGCCGCCGGCGCCGCGCTCTCGGCCCGCTCGGCCAGATCGCGCTGCACACCACGCGCCCACTTGAGGCCGCCATAGGCATAACGATGGGCCGGGTCATACCACGACAACCGGAAGGGATCGTGCGCCACCTCGGGCCGGAACAGGTCGAACGTGGCCCGCGAGAAGCCCGCCGTGCAGCGGTTGACGCCGGCGCGCCCCAGCGTCGTATCGAGCAGGTTCTGGCCCGTCGGCCGCGCCAGGCACTCGCACGCCGGGCTGAGGCAGATCGAGCGCCCGTCAGCGATGGGCAGGCACGCCGCGCCCTCGGGGCAGTCGGCGTCGGCGTTGCACAGCCGCGTGCAGAACGGCGCGATGGGCGCCGGCAGCGACTCGAAAAGGTCGGTCGCGCAGCTCAGTCCGGCCCCGCAGCTGCCACACGGCGGCAGCGGCGCCGACGGGTCGCGCCCGCACCCCTCGGGCGTCAGCTCAAAGACCGCCCGGCACACCCCGGCGCGGCAGCGGTCATAACCCGGCGGGCAGTCGCCGTCGTCGGCGCAACCCACGCTGCAATAGGCGTCGGGGCCGGCGGCGATGCAGCGGTCGGCGCCCACCGCGCATTGCGAGTCATCGGCGCAGGCCGCGCCCAGATCCGAGGGCGGAAACCCCTCGCAGGTGCCGCCATTGGGCACGCATTGTTTCGTGCCGTCGCCCAGTTCGAAGCAGGTCGCGCCCCGCGGGCAATCGGCGTCGCCCTCGCAGGGCGTGCCGCAGAAGCTCTCCATCGTGTTTTGGTTGGTCAGGCAGAGCCCGCCCGGCCCGCAGGCCCCGCCCTCGCCGCAAGCGTCGCAGAGCCCGGGCGGCGGCGCGGCATCGGGCGGCTCGGCATCGGCTGGCGCCATGTCGACCGGCGCCACATCGGCCGGCCCCATGTCATCGACCGCCGAATCGGGCGTCTCGGCGTCGGGCGATCGCATGTCAAGGTCGCCGTCGAGCCGGATCACCACCGGCGGCCCGCCGTCACCCGATCCGCCGTCATCACAAGCCCAGAGCGCCGTCGCCACGGCCGTCCAGGCCAGCCACCGCGCCATCGCCGCGCGCCGCATGGGCACCTCCTGCCAGAGCATTCGGCCGACACTAGGAGCGTGTATCACATAGCCCGTGCGCGCAAATCGGCGATTGCACCGATGCAGGGGCGTGACCGACAGGTCGCCGGTCGAGTTCAGAACTCGGCCTGCGAGTCCTCTTCCAGCCGCTCGGGCGCGCCGCGCGCGGTCAGCACGGCCAGCAGCGAGCGCGCCGGCCCGTTGTCGGGCTGCAGCTCCAGCACCAGCTTCACGTGCTCAAGCGCGCGGTTGAACCATTGCCGCTCGGAGCAGAACGTGACCAGCTCCATCAGGTGGTCGATCTTGACCGCCGACGGCAGCCGCGTCGAAGCCACGCCGAGCAGCGTCGCCTCGCGCAGCGCGCGATAGGCCGCGTCGTCGTCGCCCGAGGCGGCGTGCAGCTGCCCGAGCAGCCGCCAGACCAGCCCCCACTTCGGCGACATCTCGACCAGCCGCCCGAAGAACCGCAGGCCCTGCGCCCGGCCCGTCGCCCCCATCTGCAGATAGACCGCGGCCAGCTCCGAGTAAGCCACGCGCAGCCGGGGATGCCGCTGAATCGCGCCCTGGTAATAACGCGCCGCCTGCACCCATTGCCCGATCTGCGAGGCCGCGCGCGCCGCCTGCAGCACACGTTCGGGATCGTCGCTGTCGTCGATGCCTGGCAACAATGTCGCGCTGGCCGCCAGCGGATGGGCCGGCGCCAGGGCGCGCAGCCGCTCGCGTTGTGCCTGCGAGCGCTCGGGCCAGGTACGCGCCTCGCAGAAGCGCACCAGATCGGCGCGCAACTCGGCCTTGCGCCGCGCGTCGAGCGTCGGGCTCGTGTCGCTGAGGTCCGCCCCACGCACCAGCGCCTGATACGCCTCTTCATCGCTGCCGGCCGCCGCGTGAAGCTGCCCGAGCAGGTTGAAACCCAGCCCCCAATTGGGCCGGCGGCGCACCAGATCCTCGAAATAGGCCACGCCCTCGTTGAGCGCCTGCCCGCCCAGATGCTCGAAGGTGCGCGTCAGGAAGATATAGGCGTTGGTGCTGCGCTCGTCGGTGGCCAAGGCCTTGAGGTACAGGTCGCGCGCCGCCAGATAATCGCGCGCCTCGAAGCGGCTGCGCGCCTCGTGCACCCAGGCCTGCGCGCGCTGGCGACGGCTCATGTGATCGGCCACATGCGCCTCGGCCTCGCGCTTGTCGGCGCCGCGAAGCTGCGCCACCAGCGGATGATGCGGCGCCAGTTCTTCGAGCGCGTCGAGGTGGCTCATCGCCCGCTCGTGCCAGTCGCGCGACAGGCAGAACTCGATCACCTTGAGCACCAGATCGGCCTTGAGCTGCCGGCTCATCCGCCGGCTGCGCAGCCCGATGTTCATGCCCGCGCGGTAGGCTTCGTAGGCCGCCTCCATCTGCGCGGCGGCCTCGCGAAGCTGGCCGAGCAGATCGTGGGCCAGCCCCCAGCGGGGGTTCTGGGCGCAGATCTGCTCGAAGGCGGCGACCCCCGCGCCTGCCTGGCCATCGGCGAGAAAACGCTCGAAGCGTTCATGCAGATCGGCTCCGGTGAGCCGCAGGTCACGCTGATCGTCCGACATGAGGTCAATCCTGGAGGCACAGGGCGCAGAGGGTCACGTCAAAGAGTTAGCGTCAATCGAGGCAACCTCGCAAACCTGTTGTCGCAGAGGGTGACATCACCGGGGCCGCAGCGGTACGCTCCGACGGCCAACAAAGTGCGGAGCCGACCATGAAAAGCCATGAGGCCCTCCTCAAGCAGTACGGGCGCATCGCCCGCGTCGATGACGCGCTGGGCGTGCTGCATTGGGACATGGCCGTAATGATGCCCGCTGGCGGCGCCGAGGCCCGCACCGAGCAGATCGCCGCGCTGCGCGTGATCAGCCACGAGCTGGCCACCGACCCGCGCATCGCCGAGTGGCTCGCCGACCTCGATGAAGGCGGGCTGAGCGATTGGGAGCGCGCCAACGTGCGCCTGATGCGGCGCGCCTGGCTGCACGCCACCGCGGTGCCCGCCGAGCTGGTCGAGGCGCTGAGTCGCGCCTGCGCCCGCTGCGAGATGACCTGGCGCACCGCCCGCAAGGCCGATGACTTCAAGACGCTTTCTCCCCTGCTCACCGAGGTGCTGCGCCTGGTGCGCGAAGAGGCCGGCCACAAGGCCGAGGCGCTCGGCGTCGCCACGCCCTACGACGCGCTGCTCGACCTGCATGATCCGGGCAGCAACCAGGCCCGCGTCGACGCCCTGTTCGACCCGCTGGCCGAGACGCTGCCGAAGCTGATCGACGAGGTCATCGAACACCAGGCCCGCCACCGCCCCTTCCAGGTGCCGGCCGGCCCGTTCCCGACCGAGGTCCAGGCCGCGGTCGGCCGGCGCATCATCGAGGCCATCGGCTTCGACCCCACGCACGGGCGCGTCGACATCAGCCATCACCCATTCTGCGGTGGCGCCCCCGACGACGTGCGCATCACCACCCGCTACGACGCCGCCGACTTCGGCTCCAGCATGATGGGTCTCATCCACGAGACCGGCCACGCCATGTACGAGCGCGGCCTGCCGGCAAAATGGCGCTACCAGCCCGTGGGGCGCGTCAGCAGCATGGCGATGCACGAGAGCCAGTCGCTGCTCATCGAGATGCAGGCCTGCCGCACGCCCGCCTTCTTCGAGTTTGCCGGCCCACTGCTGCGCGAAGCCTTCGGCGGCAGCGGCCCCGCGTGGGAGACCGAGAACCTGCACCGCTGGCAGACGCGCGTCGAGCGCGGGCTGATCCGGGTCGACGCCGATGAGGTCACCTACCCGGCCCATGTCATTCTGCGCTACCGCCTCGAGAAGGCGCTGATCGGCGGCACGCTTGAGATCGCCGACCTGCCCGACGCCTGGGCCGAGAGCATGAAAGCGCTGGTCGGCATCGCGCCGACCGACAACCGCGACGGCGTCATGCAGGACATCCACTGGATGGACGGCGCGTTCGGCTACTTCCCGACCTATACGCTGGGCGCCATGATCGCCGCGCAGCTCTTTGCCGCCGCGGTCGACAACGAGCCCGACCTGCTCGCCGGCATCGCGCGCGGCGACTTCCGCCCGCTGGTCGGCTGGCTGCGCCGCAACGTGCACGAGTGGGGCAGCCACGACGACACCGATGCGCTGCTGACGCGGGCCACCGGCCGACCCCTCGACGCGGCCGCCTTCCGCCGGCACCTCAGCCGCCGCTACCTCGACACTTGACCGCGTCGTCATAAAGGCTTGTCTTCGCGGGTCGGCTTGATCTACAAACCGGCGCCAAGTTGCACCGCTGCGCCCTTTGGCGTGGCCTGACGAGGGACTGATGCAAGAGAATTACGAGCACGAAGACGATCACGACGGCCCGATCGAAGACGACGACGACGATCACATCCTGACGTATCTGGTGTCGAACAAGCTCGAAGAGCGCACGATCGAAGGTCGGGAAGAGGCGATCGCGCTCGCCAAGGACTGGAGCACCGAGGATCACACCTCGATCACGGTCGAGCGCACCGACGGGCGGGTCAAGATGACCTTCCGCGAGGGCGATCTGATCGACTTCGTCTACGAGACGCGCAAGGGCCGCACCGTCTGATTCGCGGTCGCCCGCCGAGAGATGCTCGGCGGGGTTTGACTTCGAACGCCGGGCGCACCGGCCGCTGCCGGCGGCCGGGTGAGACCTGAATGGCAGCGCCGTTGCGCATCGCGTGGCGGTCGGCTTCACCCCCGACGCTTTGAAGGATGGCCCCCGTGGCAGGACTGCGCAGCGTCCGCGCCGGCCAACGGCCCCGCGGCCGCCGACCCGGCGGTCTGTCGGTCCGTCCGGGCCGCGGTACGGCCTGGCTGGTCGGCGGCGTGGTTGCCGCCACGGTGCTGCATGCGTACGTCACCGACCTGGCCGGCTGGCTGGTCATCGGACCGCGCACCTGGCCCGACCTGCACCTGACCGCGCTGCTGCTCAATTCGCTGGTCGCCGTGCCCCGCGCGCTGTTCGGGCTGCTCATCTTCGTCGCGGTGATCGTGCTGATCTACCCGCAGCAGCTTCGCGCCCTCTGGGCCACACGGCGCAATGACGTGCTCGCCTATGGCGGCGGCGCGGTGGCGGGGCTGCTGGTCATCGAGGGCCTGCTGCTGCCCGGCCGCGGCTTCGGGCTGGTCTACGAAGCGGCGCTGGTCGGCTTCTTCGCCACGATCGTCGAGCGCCGCTGGGGCGCGCGGCGGCTGCTCCTCTTCTGCACCTGGGTGGCGCTCGGCACCAACGCGCTCGGCGCGCTGCTCATCTGGCTCTGGCCCGCCGGCCTCGCCGCAGCGTTCGGCGACGCCATGGCGCCGCTCAACGGCGTCAGCGCCCTGGCCGACGGCCTGATCACGGTGTGGTGTCTGATGATGGGGCGCAACCGGATCGCCCTCCTGAACATCGAAGCAAACAAGCTGGTTTGGGTGCTCGCGGTGATCAGCGTGCTCGACTTCACCCTCAACGGGCGCATCGCAGGGCTGATGAGCGGCGCAGCGATCGGGCTGGCGCTGTTGCTGATCAGCGGCCTTTGGCGGCCGCGGCTGCTCATCGATCGCGTGCAGCTCTACTTCCTCGAACGCCGCGTGCGCCGCCCGCGGCTCCGGGTGATTCAGGGCGGCCGCGACTTGCATCGGAGCGTGTCATGAGCGTGCACCGCTGTCCGCAATGCAACACGCCGGTCGCGCCGCGAAACGAGAACCAGGCGTTCCCGTTCTGCAGCGAACGGTGCCGTCAAATCGACCTCTCGCGCTGGTTGGGCGGCGACTACATCATCTCGACGCCGCTCTTCGGCGGGCCGTCGACAGGGCGTCGCCCTGACAGCGAATCGTGACCTCGTGCACAATCGTTACTTTGTTCGGTGTGCGCGGGCTGTGCTAGGATTCCGGCGGTGTGCCGGGACTGATCGGTCAGCGCGCGACCGGTCGATTTAAGGCGGGGAATGACCGACAAGCCGAACGACGACAAGCACTCGTTGATCGGCCGGACGATCGATCACGGCCGGTACGAGATCACACGTCTGATCGGTGAAGGCGGCATGGGGCGGGTCTACGAAGCCCGCCAGGTCTCGATGAACCGCCTCGTCGCCCTCAAGATCCTGCGCACGCAGCTCGCCAGCGACGAACAGCTCCTCGCCCGCTTTCAGCAGGAAGCCCTCAGCATCTCGCGCCTGCGGCACCCCAACACCATCACCATCTACGACTACGGCAAGACCGAAGATGACTTGCTGTTCATGGCGATGGAGTTGCTCGGCGGCCAGAGCCTGTTCTCGATTCTGCGCAAAGAGAAGCGCATGGCCCTGCCCCGGGCCTTGCACATCATGGATCAGGTCGCCGGCGCGGTGGGTGAAGCCCACCAGCTCGGCATCGTGCACCGCGACCTGAAGCCCGAGAACATTCAGGTCGATCACGTCGCCAGCGACCCCGATTTTGCCAAGGTGCTCGACTTCGGCATCGCCAAGATCGTGGGCGGTGACGGCCGCAACGCCGAGGGCAAGACGCTGACGCTGGCGGGCTCGATCTTCGGCACGCCCCATTATATGAGCCCCGAGCAGGTGCACGGGCAGCGGGTCGATCACCGCACGGATCTCTACTCGCTCGGCATCATCCTGTTCGAAATGCTGGCCGGAAAACCGCCCTTCGACGGCAATACGCCGATGGCGGTGATGATGGCGCAGGCCAGCAAAGAGATGCCCGACATCCGCGAGATGAACCCCGAAGCGGACGTCAACGACGCGGTCATGCAGCTCATTCGTGACTGCACGGTCAAAGATCGCGCACGGCGTCTGCGCACCGCCGATGACCTGATCACGCGGCTGCGGCAGATCCAGCTCGACCTGGGCGAGATCTCAAGCACCAACTCCCGTCTGTACATCGCCGCGGCCTCGGGCATCTACCGTCTGGGCCAGATGCGGGCCAGCGATCGGGTCGATCTGGTCGAAGATGGCTCGGCGCCACGGGCCGGCGGGCGGGCCACACCGCCCGGCATGGAAGGTGACGGGCAGATCACGCCCGAGCACTCGGGGCATCTGGCCACCGTGCCACCGGTGGGCACGCCACAGGCGCTGGCGCCGGTCGCCGGCAACGGGCGCGCGCTGCGCTGGATTGGCGTGGCGGTGGTGCTGCTCGGCATCGCCACCGGTGTGATCCTGTGGAACCGCGAGCCCCCGCCGACGGCCACGCCGATCACTCAGGTCGAAGACGACCCGGGACGCATCCAGATCAACGCGCAGAGCATTCGCTACACCATCGAGAGCGTGCCGCCGGGGGCCGAGGTGTATGCCGACGGCGTCTTCAAGGGCACGACGCCGCTCGAATACGACCAGCAGCGCGGCCGCTCGGCGTCGCTGAGCCTGCGCCTTGAGGGCTATATCGATCAGGAGCACCCGCTCAACGGCCAGGGCCTGCCCGAGCAGAAGGTGCAGATCGCGCTCAAGCAGATCGAGCCCGCGCCGCCCGCGACGGCGTGGCTGCAGATCGGCTCCGAGCCGGACGGGGCCGATGTCTTCCTCGGCGAAGAGAAGATCGGCACCACGCCGTTCACCTGGGAGCCGGTGATCAGCGCCGAGCCGGTCGAGCTGGTCTTCAAGAAGGCCGGCTTTGATGAGCTGACCCGTGAGGTCAACCTGGCGACGCGCGGCGAAGCGGCGGTCGACGTCAAGGGCACGCTGACCGCGCAGAACAAGCCGATCATCCGTCGCCGCGGGCCGGTGCGGCCGGCAAATGCGACCAACGATCCGCCGCCGACCCAGACCAACGGCAAGAACCCCCGCTACGAGAAGCTCTGACCGCGCCGCCGCGCCGTCACCTCTCCGCTCCAGACGCAAACCGCCATCACCGTCGTGCCCCCCGAACGAGGGGGACGAATTGTCATGCGCCTCGAAGATG
>JAGQJJ010000906.1 GCA_020430675.1 Myxococcales bacterium | reverse complement strand
CTGCGTCATGCGCACGACGCCGCTGGTCTCTTCGTCATCGCCGTAGCTCGACAGCCCGAGGAAGTCGACCTCGAGCGGCAGGTCGATGGCGCGGCAGAGGTCGGCGAGGAAGATGAAGCTGCCCTTGAGCACGCCCACCAGCACCAGATCGGGGCCGCCGCGATAGTCGGCGGTGATCTGCGCCCCCAGCTCGGCGATGCGCGCCTGCAGCTTTGCGGGGTCGATGAGCACGTCGATCTTGTCGGCATGAAAGAAGGCCATGGTCACACCCAGCTATTGTTCATCAGCTCGCCGAAGCCCCCGCCGCCCGGCACGATGTACTGCTGCGGGTCGAGGCCCGACTCGCGGTCCCAGTGGGTGCCGGGCACGGTGTCGAGCACGTCTTTGGGCGACATGCCGCGGTCGAGGCGCAGGGCGTAGATCACGGCGTCGGGCAGCGTCTCCCGCAGGGTGCGGATGAACTCGGGCGTGACGATCAGGTTCAGCGTGATCATGCGCGAGGGGCTGCCCAGCTCGCCGCCGAGGTAGCTGCCCATGGCGGTCGCGAGGCTGTTGCCGGTGGCGCCCATCGGGTCGGGGAAGAGCACGACGCGGCCTTCGATGGGGCCGCCGATCTTGCTGCCGGTGATCGAGGCGCCGGTGACCTGGCGTTTGTCGTCAACGGTGCGCGCCATGATGAGGTGGTCCTGGCGCACGACCTGCGGGTCGAGGATGCCGTTGAGCGTGTCGTAGCAGATCTGGCTCGGCAGGATGCCGGCGCGCGCGATGTCGACCACCACCGTCGGCGTGGTGCGGTCGACGATCTGCCCGCGGAACACGCCCTGGGGCACGCTGGCTTTCATGCGCGTGTCCATCTCGACCGCGACGCGCGGGAACTCGTGGTTGATCACGACGCGGATGAGGCTGGTGTACAGCTCGGTGATCAGCCGATTGAACAGCGGCTGGCCGGTCGATGGGTGGCACAGGCGGGCGAGCTGCGTGGTCAGGAACGGGTCGTCGATGATGTGCACGCCCGCGCCGTAGCGGTGCTCGATCTCGCTGAGGCGATAGCTCATGAGGTCTCCCGAGACATGGAGAAAGGCAGCGACGGTTGTTCGTGCGCCGGGGCGGGGCCCGGGGCGCCTTCGATCGGCAGCGACGGCTGGTCGGCGGCCGGCGCGGGGCGGTGGCAGCGCCGGCAGCGCGGTTCGTAGCTCTCGAAGGCGCCGAGCACCACGCGGCCCTCGCGCGCGCTCAGGCGCTGCGAGCGGTTGGCCGGGTTGCCGCAGACCATGCAGACCGCGAGCTTCTTGGTGATGAACTCGGCGACGGCGAGCAGCTGCGGCATGGGCTCGAAGGGGCGGCCGAGATAGTCCTGGTCGAGCCCGGCGCAGATGACGCGCAGGCCGAGCGTGGCCAGCCGATCGGCGATGGCCACGACCTCGACGCCGAAGAACTGCACTTCGTCGATGCCCACGACCGCGGTCTCGGGTTCAACCAGCGACGGGATCTCGTGGGCGTGGTGCACCGCGACGCAGGGCAGGCGATGCTCGGTGTGGCTGACCACGGCGTCGACGGCGTAGCGATCATCGGTGGCCGGCTTGAAGATCTGCACGTGCTTGCGGGCGATCTGCTCCCGGCGCAGCCGGCTGATCAGCTCCTCGGTCTTGCCCGAGAACATGCTGCCGCAGATGACCTCGATCCAGCCCGTGCCTTCAGGGGTGCGCTGCATGGGCGCGGATGGTAGGGGATGCCGCCGCCGCCCACAACCCCCGACGGACGATCAGAAAGCGCCGCCCTCGTCGAGGTAATGGGCGGCAAAATCGCTGAGCGTGCGGGGGTGGGCGCGCAGCGTGTCGACGGCGTGGCGCAGGAAGGCGTCGAGGCGGCCGAAGAGCGCGTCGACGTCGCGACCATCGGGGCAGGCCTCGGATTCGCCCGGCCAGAGCGTCTCGGAACGCAGGGGCAGGTTGAGGCACGGCAGGCCGCGTTCGACGCAGCTGTCGGCGACGCGGCGCAGGCGCTCGGCGTCGCATTCGATGGGGTCGAGCGCGTGCAGGTGCGCCAGCGGCGCCCAGGGGTGCTTCAACAACCACCTGGTGCCGAGGCGCGGCGGCACCCGCACCAGCGCGCGGCCGATGCCTTCGGGCAGCGGCCGATCGAAGCCGACGGTGACCGGCACTTCGAGCACCGGGCTGGCCCCGCGCAGATCGGGCTGCTGGCGGTCGGGGAAGTACGGCGCGAGCGGGGCGCGTCGCCAGTCGGCGCCGAGCGGGCGGCGGTCGAGCAACGGCGCGGCGCTGCTGTCGATCGCGTAGCCGAGGCGCTCGAGGGCTTGCAGCGTCGGCCCGTCGAGGCCGTAGCCGGTGGTGCGATGGCAGCGGGGCGCGCGGTTGAACGCCTCTTGA
>JAGQJJ010000905.1 GCA_020430675.1 Myxococcales bacterium | reverse complement strand
TGCGGGCGGCCTCGGCGAAGCGCCGGGCATGAGGCAAGGCGGTGAGCAGCGCGTCGGGCCATATCCGATGCTCGGTGTCGAGCGTGCCGACCGCCGCGTCAAAGACCGACGCGCGGCGCGCCGGCGGCAACGCCGCGAGCAAAGCGGCGAGCGCGCTCGGCGCTTGGTTCATGCGTTCGGCCAAGGCGCCCAGTGTTCTTTCCGGAAGCCGACTTGCGACCTTGAGGAGCGCGGTCGGCAGACCGGCCGCGCGCTGGGCCCGGCGTTCGGGCACGAGCCACAGGGCGGCGACTCGGTCGGCGCCGTCAGCCGCGTGCAGTGCAAGTCGACCAAAGAGCCCGGTCTGCAGCGGCAACAGCGCCTCGCCCCGTCCGGCGTCGGCAAACAGGGCCAGCAGCGCGTCGGGGCGCGTGCCAGCCAGGACCGGCCAGGCGCCAAGGCGAGTGGCCAGCACCGACCGCCAGGTCGTGGGCCGCTCGGCCAGCGCCGCGCGCGCCGACGCGAGGACCAGTTCCGGATGGCGCCAAGCGAGGCGTCGCCACGGCACCGTCGGCGGCTCAACCTCGGTCAGCGCCTGGCGCGCGCCGGCCTCGTCAAGCAGTGGCAGCAAACGAGCCGCCTCGGCGGTGCGACCGGCGGCGAGCAAGCCCGGCACGAGCGCGCGCGCGACATCGCGACGGTCGCAACGCGACACGGTCGAGATCAGCTTGCGGGCAGTGAACCGATCGGCGCGAAGGGTCCATTCGGTGAGCGCCTTGGCGTCGGCGATGCGGGCCGCTGCGCCCGCGGCCCGCGTCCGCACCGTCAGGGAGGGGTCATCGAGGCCCCGCGCCACCCGATCCGCGTCGCGCACGGCAAGCGCGCCGGCGATGCTCAGCTCGCGGGCATAGGTCTCACCACGCCACAAGCCATCGAGCAACGAAGCGCGGGTCGGGGCGTCCGCGTCCCGGACCGTGCCGGCGACATGGCGCAGGCGTTGGCCGTATGGCAAGCCATCGAGCGTCTTGAGAAGTGGGCCCACTCGGTCATCCATGCCACGGCCTCGGTCGCGTCAGGGCCGCAAAGGCAGCCCGGTCAGTCCGGTCTCCAGCCGCATCAGGCCGCGCGAACCGGCATCGGTGAATGGCGGCACGTGCAGCAACGCGATGTACAGCATGGTCTCGCCGTAGGGGCCCTGACCGAAGGCCAGGTTCGCAAACAGCGTCCGCGGTGGCGCGACGGCGACCTTGGTGAACTCGGTTCCGCCCGCGGGCAGGACGAGGATGGCGCTCTCTTCAAGCTGGAAGTTCGCCTGCTTGTCGAAGATGACATAGAGGTTGCCCTCGGCATCGTAGGCGAGGCCGTCCCCAAACAGGCCCAGCCGGGTTGCGAGCGGCGTGCGCTGAGAGAAGTCATCGAGGTCGATCAGGAACGCGCCGGCGACCTCGTCATCGATCGCGATCCCGCGGTGCATGCACAGCAGCCCCGTGTTCTCGGTCAGCACCACCAGCCCGGTGCCATCAGGGGTCACCGCCATGCCATTGGGACCGCCCTCGGTGGCAAAGTCGAAGGCATGGGTGACCGTCTCGCCGCTGGACGGGTCGTAGCGGATGATCTCGGCTCGACAGGGATCGGAGAGATACAGTCGCCCGTCGGCGTCAAACGCAACGTAGTTCGGCCCTTGAAGCGGAGCGCCCTCCACCTCGGTCAGCGGCGTGTCGACGGCGCCGTCTGGTGAGACGCGCCGCAGCGCAGAGCCGCGACCGTCGGCCATCCAAAGCATGCCATCCGCATCCAGCGCCAGACCCAAGGGCGCGACGATGGCATCGCCCGAGAGCGCGAGACGTTCGGCCGTGCCATCCGGGGTCACGCTCGCCAGGCCCTCGGGCACGCCGACCAGAAGGCCCGCCGCGGTAAAGACGAGATCTTCGGTGCTGCCCTCAACGCCTTCTGCTTCGAGCAACGCCAGCACGTCTCCGAACGGCTCGGCGGCCAGCGGCTCGGCGAGGCTGCCGCGGACCTGCGCCGTCAGCGTGAGCGGCGGCGACGTGCCCAGTTCGAGGTGAAGCTCGTTGTCAACCGGCATGCGGCCGAGCGTCCACCGGACTTGCGCGAGCCCATCGTCGCTGCTGCGCACCTCGGCGGGCACCAGCCCCCCACCGCGCGTCACCTGTGCTTGCACCGCGACATCAGGGACGCCGGTCGCGATGGTCAGGGTCAGCACCTCGTTGGCGGGCGCCTCGGCGGGCACCTCGCCCACAAAGCCCGGCGATGTCGGGCCGGCGTCAACCGCACCGTCGGCCGCCGCCGACCCGTCGATCGCTGGCGAGGCGTCGTCTTCGTCATCGCAGCCCAACACGCTGATCAGGGCCACGAGAATCAACGCGGTCCGGTGCATCGGAGCCTCCA
>JAGQJJ010000904.1 GCA_020430675.1 Myxococcales bacterium | reverse complement strand
ATGGTCTCGAGGGCCGCGAAGACCGAGATGTTGATCGCCGGGAACGAGCCCGACAGACCCACGGCGACGACGTCACCCTCTTCGACCTGCAGGCGGCGCAGGTAGTGCACCACCAGCGCCGCGAAGTTCGGGTTCACCGAGATCTGCTTGCTCGCCAGATGCCCCGAGTTGGTGGTCACCGGCGACATCAGCATGCCGATCAGCCCGGTGGCGGCGGGGTCGACCTCGGTGTCGAACTTGAGCCCACGGGCGATCTGCACGCCGCGGATGACCTCGTAGGCCCGCTTCGCCCGCCGCGCGGCCTCCATCTTCTCTTCGTAATGGGCCTGCTTCTCGGTGACGGTGAACTTCTCGACGACAAAAACCCCGGCCAGCGCCAACAGCGTCACCAGCCCGAGCTCGATGCGCGAGACCTTGTGGGGCCGCCAGTACATGCGAATCATCGAAGCAGCTCCTCACCCAGCGCGACCACCAGCGCCAGCCGGGTCACCGCCGAGACGGTCAGGATGGCGGTCACCGTCTCCATCACGCCCTGCCGATTGCACCAGATGGCGATCAGGCCGGGGATGATGAAGCCGATGAACTCCAGCTCGCTCGCCCCGACCACGCCCCCGTGCGCCGCGGCGCGCAGGCCCATGCCGACCAGGTAGCCCATGACGATGGTCACCGCGGTCAACCGCCGGCCGTACAGGATGACCACCGACTTGAGCGCGTGCACCGCGAGGAAGGTCAGCACCCCCGCGATCAGCGTGCCGGCGACGCTCGCCGGATCGGTCAGGTACAAGGCGACATAACCCGGCACGACCATGCCGCCCGCCGCCAGCCCGAAGAACTCGGTGAACAGCAGGCTGATGGCGAGGCCCATGCCGATGGCCTCGGGCAGAAGCGCGAGCATCGCTCAGCTCTCCAGGACTTCGCGGTTGCGGAAATAGCGGACGACGTCGAGCCCCTGCCCGCCGATATTGCCCATGCCCATCACCAGGGCGGCGCGGCCGGCGAGGCCGATGATCGTCTCGAAGATGTCATCGACGCCGATGTCTTCGGCGTACACGATGCGGCGCGGCTCCAGCCCGGCCTGCACCGCGGCGCGGGCGAACATATACGTGCCGGTGCCCATCAGCACCACGTGGTCGGCCTGCTTCCAGCGCACGTAATCTTCGCCGAGCTGCCGGCTGCGGTCGGCGCGGTCGGCGCGGCAGTTGAACACCGCGATGCGGCGCTCCACCTGGGGATGGCGGTCCATCGCCTGCTCCCAGATATAGCGCGTCGACTCGGGGTCATTGGCCGCAAAGCCGTTGACGAAGACCACCCGGCGGCCAAAAAACTCGATCAGATGCTCGGTCATCGCGCCCGGGTCAGGCTGCGCGGTCCACATGCCGGCCAGCGCCACCGCGCGGTCGATGCCCAGATCGGCGCAGACGCGCAGCGCCAGCGCCAGGTTGTCGGGGTGCTCGCGGTACAGAAAACCGTCCAGATCGGCCGCCGAGATCGCCGCCACCTCGGCCTCGCCGATGGCAAAAAGCTCGCATTTGCGGTCATCGCAGGCGCGCCGGAAGACGTCGAGGTGGTCGCGCTCGGCGGTGTACAGGCGCCCCTTCTTCGGCACCATGCCCGCCAGCGCCAGCGCTACGTCGACCTCGGTCGGGCCCATCACGTCGAGGTGGTCGGGCCGCGCGTTGGTGATCACCGCGTGCGTCGCCTGCACGAAGCGCGACTCGCTGAGCCATTGCAGATAGGGCTGCAAGGCCATGCACTCGATGACCAGCGCCTCGGCGTTGACCTGCGCCGCCGTGCGCACGATGCGAATCTGCTCGCGGATATTGGCCTTGGCCGGGCGAAAGACCGGCACCTCCGAGCCATCGGGCAGGATCATGCGCGCCAGGGTGCCGGTGGTCTTGGCGCAGGTGGTCACCCCACCCGCGCGCAGGCCGGCGCCGATGAGGCGGGTCACGCTCGACTTGCCGCGGGTGCCGTTGACGTGCACCCGGGTCTTGAGGCGGGCCAGATTGGCCCGATGGCGGCGGTCCTCGATAATGCCGAGGCCGGTCATCAGGCCGAAGATCAACGACAGCAGACCGACACCTGACATGAGCAGCTCCCGGGGAGAGTCTCCTGCTGCGCCGGGCGATGCACCGCCATCGGCTACGTTCCTCACCTCTCGGCGTAGCGCTGCTACGCCCTCGGGCTCGCGCCTTGCCGCCGTCGGCGCCTCGCCCGGCTCGCGACGGGTCCTTTCCCCGGGTTCTGCTCTCAGCTCCCGGGGCAAGTTCCTTGCTGCGCCGGGCGATGCACCGCCATCGGCTCCGTTCCTCACCTCTCGGCGTAGCGCTGCTACGCCCTCGGGCTCGCGCCTTGCCGCCGTCGGCGCCTCGCCCGGCTCGCGACGGGTCCTT
>JAGQJJ010000903.1 GCA_020430675.1 Myxococcales bacterium | reverse complement strand
CGCGGGGCGGGCGATGTGGCCGGGGCAGAACTCGCGCTGCGAGACGACGTTGCCCAGCTCGGCGAGCCCGGCGGCTTTGGCGCCCACGGCGGGCAGGTCTTCGAGGCCGCGGCCGGCCAGCGGCACGACGCCGCGCACCGACTCGTCGAGGCGCGGGCGCAGCGGTGGGCCTTGTGGGCGGCGTGCCTGCCAGAAGGCGGCGGCCTCGGCGGGGTCAGCGACGCGCAGCTCGAAGGTGCCGGCGCGCACGTCGAGGCGCACCAGCTCGCCAAAAAACGGTGCGATGCGCGGGTCGTCGCGGGCCCCGGTCAGCGCCATATTGGGCGTGTCGCGGTTGCGGCTGAGCAGGTTCACATGGGCCAGCGGGGTCTGGAAGCTCTCGGTGATCAGGCCGCCGACCAGCGCGATGTCATTGGGCACCTGATCGGTGACCACCAGCGACTGCGGGCCGAGCGGCGCTGAGTCGAGCTCGTGAACCGGCACGAAGGTCAGCACGCCATAGCCGACGGTCTGCGTGAGGGGCTGATAGCTCTGGCCGATGAAGGGCGCGTTGGGTCCGACGATGGGCAGCGTGCCCTCCAGCGTGCGGGCGTGCGCCTGGTGCTGGCCGGTGACCGGGCGAAAGGCATAGCGCAAGGGATCGATGACATGCTGCATCGCGACGAAGAAGGCATGCCGAATCTGCTCGGGGCTGATGACATCGCCGGCGGCGAACTCCAGCGTGTACAGGTCGGCGCCACCGTGGTGTTCGAGGGTGCCGAGCAGGTAGCGCCGGCCCTCGACCTGGAGGTAGTTGACCTCGCTGAACGCGCGCCAACCGGCGTTGAAGAAGGCGTTTTCATTGGGATCGCAGCGGTCGAGGTGCGGATCGCCGTCGATCAGCTCGCGCACGAAGGTGTAATGCAGATCCCAGCGGCGCGATCCCAAGAGGTGGGTGACGTCGCCGGCTTCGAGGTCGACGACCACCTTCACCGACTCGACGCCCACCTGCACGCCGCCCTCGGCGAGTGCGGCGAAGTCGCCGGGTGTTCGAAGGTGGCGCAGGCGACCGACGATGGCATCCACCGGGCGCGAGGGCAGGGGATCGCAGTTGTCATTGGGTGCGCCCGGGGTGAGCGCGGCGCAGAATTGATGGCGGCCGGTGTCGGGCACCCGGGTCAGCGCGGCGCCCTCGGGCCAGGCCATGAAGTCGACGCGGTCGATGGGATCGGCGACGCCGGTCTGCCAGAGCTGCGCCACGCCCTCAAAAGAAGGGTCGGTGGTTAATTTTTTGAATGATACGGCGACCACCGAGACCGCGACGCGCTCGCCGGGGCCGAGGCGCTCGACCGGCCACGCCAGTGCCGCGCCGACCTCGCGGGCCGGCCAGGGTTCACCGGGGCCTTGCGCGGCGAGGCGCACCTGAAAGTCGGCGAGCGCGACCGGGGCGTCGCTGACGTTGAGCACCTCGACAAACTGCGCCGGGCGCAGGGCCAGCTCGGTCAGGATCAGCGGCATGGGCACCGCCGGCCATGGCTCGGGCCAGTCATACTCGGCGTAGACCTCGTCTTCGATGTCGGGCGGCGGCGGCGGGCCGCATTGATCGCCGTTGGCGCGCCGCGGCGTGGCCCAGTCGCAGGTCACGAAGTCGCCAGTGCCATCGGGCTGCCGCGCATAGACCTCATTCTCGCGCAGCGATGGCATCTCGACGTGGTCGACCATCACGCCGTCGGGCGCCCAAAGCGCGACGTCTTCGCCCTCGGATGACAGCTTGAACGGCAGATGCCATGGCCCCTGATCGACCTGGCCGTCGGCCCACAGCACGATGACTTCGCCGGGCGCGAGCAAGCGGCCGGGCAGCGGATGGCCGGGTCCGTGCAGGCTGTCATCGATGCGGGCGCCTTCCAGGTTGAGCAGGCTGTCGCCGATGTTGATCAGCTCGATCCAGTCGGCGACCTCGCCGAACTCATCGACCGCCGTGCCTTCGTTCTTGGCCATCAACTCGTTGATGCGCAGGGGGTAATGATCGACGAAGGCATCGGCGACGCCCCGATCGCCGGGCACCGCGTCCCGCTGATCGGCGTCGAGCGGCAGGGCATCGGGCGCGGCGTCAGCGGGCAGCGCGTCGAGGGGCAGAGCGTCGGGCGCGGCGTCGAGTGGCGGGCGGGCATCGAAGGCCGCGTCGGTCCCGGCGGCGTCAGGGGCGGTGAGCGGGTCGTCATCGCAGGCGGTGAGGGCGAGGGAGAGCAGGGCGAGCAGCAGGCAGGGGGTGGCGAGGCGCATGGGAACCTCCAGATTGAATTCAGCCGATCAGCAGCGGCAAGTTCAAGCGCCATGCCATCGCGGCGCCGGGCGGTGGGCCTTGCCGCTCGGGACGCCGGCCCTCGAATTCCCCTGGCGGGCGGCAGATTTCCGTCGCGCCGCTCACT
>JAGQJJ010000902.1 GCA_020430675.1 Myxococcales bacterium | reverse complement strand
CGCGGTGATGATGGCCCTGCGCGCCGCCATCGGCACCATCGCCCGCGTGGAAGACACCGCCATGCGCGTGCTGGTCAAGCTCGACCAATTGTTGCCGCGACGCCTGCGCGAATCGCTCGGCGCGCTGCAATCGGTGATGCTCTCGGTCGCCAGCGCGCGCGATGAGGTCGATCCCGGCCGACTCATCACGCTCGCCGCCGCGTGCCGCGACCATGACCGCCTCACCTTCGCCTACCGCGACCAGAAGGGGCAGGGCACCGACCGCAACGTCGAGCCGCTGCGCCTCGCCCATACCGGGCGGCGTTGGTACCTGGTCGCCTGGGACGTCGACCGCGCCGACTGGCGCACCTTCCGCGTCGATCGCATCGCGTCCGAGCCCGAGCCCGGCGGCCATTTTGCCCCGCGATCCTTCCCCGACGACGTCGCCGAACAGGTGCTGCGCAGCATTCAGGGCACGCCCGACGTCGTCCAGGTGCGCGTGCGGCTGCCCGGCTCGGTCGCCGCCAACAAAGAGCGCCTGCCCGCCTGGATGGGCGCCGTTGAACCGCTCGACGATGAACACTGCGCGCTGACGGTCACCGCCTCGTGCCCTTCGGCGCTCGTCAGCCATCTGGTCATGATCGAAGGAGAATTCGAGCTGATCGAGCCCGGCCCGCTCGCCGCCGAACTACGCGCGACCGCCGAACGCCTGCTGCGCGCCGTGCCGCCCGCCGGGCCGCTCGACGGGGCCTGATCCCACCCGGCTTGCACCGGTTCGGCACAATCCCGCCACCGCTTCTCCCTCGCCTCGCGCTCAGGGCCGCATGGTCGCTCGGCAGACTGCGGGCATCCATCAGGGAGGGACATATGATCGACGCCACCACGCTCACCCCGCCGCTGCCAGCGATGCCGCTGCGCGCCCGCGCCGCCTGGGCGGTGGCCGGGCCCGCCGCCGTGGGGCTCTGCCTCGGCCTTCGCTTCGACCCCGGCGCCGCCGCCACGCTTGCCATCGCGCTGCCGGCGGTGATGCTCGGGGTCACCGCGCTCACCACGCCCACGCTGTACATCGGCGCCGCGTTTGTCGGCGTCGCGCCCAAGCCGCGCGCGGTGCTCGCTGCGCTCAGCGACGGCCTCGCCGACGCCGGCCGCGTGCTGCTCGGCCTCGCGCCGGCGCTCATGTTCCTCACCGTCACCTCGACCTCGAAGCGCACCGGCCTGGCCCTCGCCGCCGCCGCCCTGCTGCTCGGCAGCCTGCTCGGCCTGCGCCTGCTCTACCGCCGCCTCTTCCCCACCGGCGCGTCGGCCCGCGCGATGGCGCTCTTTGCCGGCTGGGCGCTGGTCAACCTCGGCCTCGGCGCGCACCTGTTGATGCGCGTCATCGCCCGCTGATCCACGGAGACCGACGATGACCACCGCTCAAGCTCTGCTCGACGTCACCGACCGCCCCCTGGCCAGCGCCGACCGCGCCGACGGCCTCGGCCTCATCGATGGCCTGCTGCGCGATCAGGCCCGCATCATCGACCGCATCGAACGCGGCGAGGCCCTCGGCGCCCTGGCCCGCGCTTGCATCATCACCATCGCCGTCACCGCCGCGGTCACCGGCGCCACGCTCGGCTCATTCCGCGGCGGCCTGCAAATCGCATACGGCGCGGCCAAGTTGCCGTTGGTGCTGTTGCTCACCGCCGGCCTCTGCACGCCGGCCTTCACCGCGCTCGGCAAGGCCATCTGCGGGCAGGGCGACCTGCGCCGCGACCTGGCGGTGATGCTCTCAGGCCTGGCGCTCGCCGGCCTGCTCATCTCGGCCACCGCGCCGGTCATCCTGCTGGCGATGGCGCTGGGCGCCGGCTACCACGACCTGACCCTGATCGCCGTCGCCTGCTGCGCCGCCGGGGGCGCCGCCGGCCTCGCGTTCTTCGCCCGCGCCCTGCGCCGCCGCCCGCCCGGCCGCCGCCTGTTGATGGCCACGGTGCTTGCCGTCTGCGCGCTGGTCGGCTGCCAGATGGCCTGGACGTTGCGCCCGTATCTGGTGCGGCCGCGCAGCCCCGAGACGCCCTTCGTGCGCGCGCTCGAGGGCAGCTTCCTCGAAGCGGTGGCCGTCTCGGTCGACAGCGCCCGCGGCATCTACGTGCGCGACCACGCCCCGCTGCCCGGCGAGCCCGGGCGCTGGCAGCGGAGCGACCGATGAAGCTCGACACCCTCGCCGCGCTGTACGTGCTCGTCGGCGCCGGCGCCGTCGTGGTGCTCGCCGCGCGGCGGGGCCTCGACGGGCGGCTCTGGCTCGACGGCCCGCTGCTGCTCATCTGCTGGCCGCTTTACGGGCCGTTCCTGGCCATGGGAGACGGCGCCCGCGAGCCCGCGCTGCTCGGCGCGCTGCGCGTCGCCCGCGAAGGCCCCCTCGCCGCGCTGCTGCCCGACGGCGACGCGCTCGAACG
>JAGQJJ010000901.1 GCA_020430675.1 Myxococcales bacterium | reverse complement strand
CAAGCGCGATGCCTTCCAGGCGCCCTTCGAGCCGCCAGTCGGGCCCCGGCCGCGCCGTGCCGGCGAAGCCCAGATGCGCGCCGAAGCGGGCGCTGTCGAGCACCTGGCCCACGCCGTACAGGTCGAGGCGGCCGTCCGGGTCGTCGAGCAGATGCCAGGCCACGTCGAGGCCGCCGCCGCCAAAAAAGTCGCGCCGCCCGCGCGGGCGCCCGGTGTCATCGACGCCGCCGCTGAGCGTCACCGGCGCGGCGAAATCGCCGGCAAACGTGGCGCCCACGGTGAAGGGCGCGTCGAACGTCCACTGCGCGCGCGCCCCACCCACCGGCGCGGCGAAGACCTGGTCGGCAAAAATCTCGACGCCCAGCGGGCCGATCGTGCCGGCGACGAGGGCGCCCAGGCGGTGGTGATCGTCGTCGACGCCGTTGTGATAGCGCCGCACCAAGGTGCCTTGGCCCAAGGTCAGATCGACCACCTGGCCCACGCGCACAAAGTCGCCATAGCGGGCGAAGCGCAGCAGGCGGCCGAAGTCCGCGCCTTCGTCCCAGTCGCGATCGCGCAGGCGCCCCTCGGCGAAGCTCACCCGCAGCGGCGCCTGAATCGCCACCGCCGCGTCGCCCCAGCGCGCCCCGGCCCACGGCGTCATCAGCATCGTCACCTCATCGGCGACCACGCCGGCCCCGGCCCGCGCGCCCAGCGCGTAGGTGCCCGCGAGCAGCCCGATCGAAAGCCAGCTCATCGAACGCGCCCCACCAGCTTCGCCGCCGCTTCGCCGGTCAGGTCGCTGACCCGATCGACCGTGTCGGCGAACCGCTCCAGCGTCTCGGCGCGCGTCGACCCGCGGTCGACCAGCACGCCATGTACCCGAAAACCAAGACGCTTCTTCTCGGCGGCAAACTCGTCGAGAAACGAGGCTCCCAATTGCGCTTCGCCGTCGGTGATGAAGACGATATCGCCCCGCCGAAACCGGCTCTCGCGCAACGTGGCCAGCGCCGCTTCGAGCGGCGGGCGAAAATCAGTGCCGCCACCGGGGAAATGCTCGGCAAACTCGACCATCGCCTCGACCGGCGCGGCCCGGCGTCGACCCGGCCCGGGGCGCGCGGCGACCAGCTCGCGCTCGAACAACGGATGCGGCGGCGCGCAGAAGATGATCGCGCGAAACGCCCGTGGCGCCGGGCCTGCTCGACCAGGGTCAGGGTCACCGCCTTGGCCCACAGCTCGCGCGGCCCCTGCATGCTGCCGCTGCCATCGAGGCAGATCACCATCGGCCCGCGCCCGCGGTCATCGCGATCGCGCAGCCCGTATTGCAAGAGCCGCCCTTCGAGGAAGCGCCGCCGCACATCGGCGCGCAGCAGCGGGTGGCGCAGGGCGGAAAGCTCGCTGGCCAGCAGGCGCGCCGGGTCATTGCCCAGCGTCACCGCGTACACCTCGGGCCCGCGCCGCGGCACCTTGCGCTCGCGCTGCACACGCGCCATCGAGCGGAAGGCGCCCACCAGCGCCGCCAACTTGCGCAGCTTCTCCGAGCGCGCCAACTGCTCGCCGAGCGCCAGCCTTTGCGCGGCGTCGAGGCGCCCGCCGGCGCCGGTCGACCGCGCGAAGCCTTCGACATCGGCGTCGAGCGCCACCAGGCGATCGGGCAGCGCGTCGATATTGGCTCGCAAGCGCGCCATCAAATCGCGGGGCAAGGTATCAACCGCGCGCTGCACCCGAAGCGTGGCCAGCGCCTGCACGCCCTCACGGGCCGCCAGCTCATCATCCAGGCTCTCGGCCAGCGCCTCGATCAGCTCGTCATCCAAAGGCGGCAGCGTCGGATCGGCCTCATGCGCCGCCTTCAGCTCGGCCAGCGCCTCGAATTGCGCCTCGGTCGTCTGCACCAGCTCTTCGGCCACCTTCAGGCGATGCGCGTCGAGCAGCTCATCTTCGAGCAGCAGGTCATGCCGCCGGATCAGGTTGAGAATGCTCTCCACCAGCCCCCGCGCCGCCGTCGCCGCCGCCGCCTCGTCAAGCAACGTGCGCGCGCGCGCCGCCTCAAAGCCCCGCGCCGCCATCGCCTCGGCCAGCAACCGCCGGTTCAGCCGCGCCGACCCCGGCAGCGCCTCGACCGCTTCGAGTCGCGGATGCGCCTTGTAGAACAGGAAAAACGCATCGGCGAGCAGCGCCGCGCAGTCGGGCAGCAACGCCGAGCCGCGCGCGCCCAGTGCGTCGAGCCCCGCCGGTGTCGACACGCGGGCCAGCGCCTCGACGTCAAAGGCGTCGTGGGCCACGCAATGGGGCGCCGCGCGGGTCACTGCAAAGGCGCCTTCAGGTGGCGCTGCACGGCGGCGCGCAGCCGGTCGATCTCGGCCACCATCGTTTGCAGCTCGGCCTCGTTGCGCCCGCGCCGCGCCGCCGCGTCGACCAGCTCGACCGCCCGC
>JAGQJJ010000900.1 GCA_020430675.1 Myxococcales bacterium | reverse complement strand
CGGGCGTCGTGGCGCCGCTCGGCCATACCCCGGCCGAGGTCTTCGATGCCCTGCTCGCCGGCCGCTCGGCGGTGGCGCCGATCACGCGCTTTCCCACCGATGCCTTCCCTTGCAAGATCGGCGCGGCGGTGACCGGTTTCAAGGCCGCGCAATGGGTCAGCAACCGCAAGAACCTCAAGCTGATGAGCGAAGCGGTGCAATACGGCGTGGCCGCGGTCAAGCGCGCGTGGCTCGACGCGGGGCTCGAAGGCGCCGGCATCAACCCCGAGCGCATCGGCCTGTTCTGCGGCGCCGGCACCGCGGTCGGGCGCACCGAAGACCTCATCCCCGCGATCGAAGAGAGCACCGGCCCCGAGGGCTTCAGCCAGGCCCGCTTCGGCGAGGTCGGCATGCACGCCATCAACCCGCTCTGGCTGCTCAAGGGCCTGAGCAACAACGTGCTCGGCTTCGCCAGCGCTGACCTCGACCTGCGCGGCGTCAACCAGAACTACTGCAACACCGGCGTCGGCGGCCTGCAGGCCATCGGCGAAGCGGCGTGGGCGGTGGTTGAGGGCAAAGCCGACGTCATCATCGCTGGCGGCGCCGACTCGGCGCTCGACCCGCTGCACCTGGGCGGCTTCGGGCGCCTGCGCGCCTTGACCGCGCGCACCGGCGCCGACGCGGTGCGGCCGTTCGGGGTGGGCCACGACGGCTTCGCGCCCGGCGAAGGCGCCGCCTACTTCGTGCTCGAGACCGCGAAGCACGCCCGCGCCCGCGGCCGCACGCCGCTGGCCCGCGTCGTCGGCTACGGCGACGGCTGCGGCGCGCACTCGCTTTCGGCCGGCGATCCCGCGGTCGTCGCCGCCGCCCTGCGCCGCGCGCTTGACCACGCCGGCTGGCAGCCCGCTGACGTCGACCTCATCTACGCGCATGGCAACGGCACGCCGACCTATGACCGCCGCGAGGCCGAGGTCTTCGGGCGCGTCTTCGGCGAGCCCACCCCGCCGGTCACCACCAACAAGGCCCAGATCGGCCACGCCATCGCCGCCGGCGGCCCGCTCTCGCTCGCCTGCGCGCTCGAAGCGGGGCGGCGCGGCGTCATCCCGGCCGTGCCCTATATCCGCCGCCTCGACAAGAAGTGCGCCCACCTCGACGTGGTGCGCGGCGAGGCCCGCCACCGGCCCATCCAGCGCGTGCTGGTGCACGCCGCCGGCCTCGGCGCCCAGACCACCTTCCTCGCCCTGGAGTTCGACCCGCAATGATCGCCCTCATCACCGGCGCCAGCCGCGGCATCGGCCGCGCCATCGCCGAGCAGCTCGCCAAGGACCATCAGGCGAAGCTGATGCTCGTCTACCGCAGCCGCGCCGAAGAGGCCGAAGCCGCGCGCGCCGCGTGCCTCGCGTTCGGCGGCGAGGCCATCGTGCATCAAGCCGACGTCAGCGACCCGGCCCAGGCCGTCGGCGCGGTCGAGGCGTGCATCGAAGCCTTCGGCGGCATCGACGTGCTGGTCAACAACGCCGGCATCACCGCCGACACCCTCGCGTTGACCATGAAGGACGAAGACTGGCACCAGGTGCTGCGCACCAACCTCGACGCCGCGTTCTACCTGGCCCGCGCCGCCGCTCGGCCGATGATGCTCAAGCGCCACGGCCGCATCATCAACCTGAGCAGCGTCAGCGCCCGCCGCCCGAACCGCGGCCAGACGAACTACGCCGCCAGCAAGGGCGCCATCGAGGCCTTCACCCGCGCGCTGGCGGTCGAGCTGGCGCCGAAGAAGGTCACCGTCAACGCGGTCGCGCCGGGCATCATCACCACCGAGATGAGCCAGCGGGTCATCGACGCCGCGGGCAAGGAGATCAGCGCCATGATCCCCATGCGCCGCTTCGGCACGCCCGAAGAGGTCGCGCCGCTCGTCAGCTTCCTCGCCGGCCCCGGCTCGGCCTATATCACCGGCCAGACCTTCGGCGTCGACGGCGGCCTCGGCCTCTGAAGACGTCGTCCCATTCGTCCGCCGAGGCGCTTGACGCCGACGTCCTGATCATCGGCGCCGGCCCGACCGGGCTGGTGCTCGCCAACGTGCTCGCCGACGCCGGCAAGCGGGTCACGCTGGTCGAGCGCCGCGAGAACCGGCGGTGGTCCGACTCGCGCTGCACGTCGGTGCAGGCGCGCGTGGTCGAGATCTTCGACGCGCTCGGCCTGCTCGACGTGCTCGACCCCGAGCTGCACCGCGTCGACGGCCTCGTGTTCTACGACCGCCACGCCGGCCAAAACCAGGTGCTGCTCGACATCACCGCCGAGCGCGTCCGCCTCGACTGCGCCCACCCGCACGCGATGTCGGTGCCGCAGTGGCGCACCGAAGAGGCGCTGACCGAGCGCCTGACCGCCAAGCCCACGGCGACCCTGCTGCGCGGCTGGTCTTTTGGGTCACTGAC
>JAGQJJ010000899.1 GCA_020430675.1 Myxococcales bacterium | reverse complement strand
TCGCCATCGCGCAGCGCCGCATGGCCCCACCACAGGCTCGTATGGCGCCGCGCTTCGGCCAGCAACCCCTCATCGGCCCGGTAATGGCCCGGGGTATCGGGCCACGGGAACGGCGCGCGGTTGTAGGGGTCGTCCTGCCAGACGCCGTCGCGGAAGACGCCATCTTCGCTGAGCCCGACCTCATCGCCGTAGTAGAACGTCGGCGCGCCGGGCCACGTGAACATCAGCGTCCACAGCGACACCAAGGCCCGCCGCGCCCGCGTCGGGTCATCGCCGTTGGTCTTGCGCAGCAGGAAACCGACGCGCTGGGTGTCATGGGAGCCGGCGAGGTTCATCAAGGCATGCAGCGCCGGTGCGGGCGTGTCCTGTACCAGACTGCGCAGCCGCCCATCAAACGCCGACGGCAACAGCGGCGCCAGCGGGCCAAGCGGGCTGCCTTCGGTCTCATCGCCGGTGCGAAAGACCCGCCCCTCGGCGCAGCCGTCGCCCGCGCAGTCATGGGCGAACCAGCCGAGCGCAGCGGCGCGAAAGCGGTAGTTCATGACCGAGTCCCACTCATCGCCGAGGAACCAGCCGCTGGCATCATCCCAATGTTCGCCGAGCAGCGCCGCGTCGGGTCGCCCGCCGCGCGCCGGGTCGCGCAGGGCGGCGCGCAGCGACTCCCAGAAGTCGGCGGCGGGGTCGACCGAGCGGCCGGGATCGACGTCCTGCGCCGCGTCGAGGCGCCAGCCGGCGACCCCGAGGCGCGTCCAGCGCGTGGCGACCGCGTCGGCGTCGCCGAAAAACAGGGCCCGCACGCCGGCGTTGTCACTGCGCAGCTTGGGCAGCGCGCCGAAGCCGAACCAGCCTTCATAGGGCACGCCGTCGCAGCGACCGCCGATGTTCTCGGTGGCTGGCAGGTAGAACCAGTCGCGATAGGGCGAGTCGGGCGACTCGCAGGCGCCGACGGCGTCGTACCGCCCGTAGCGATCGAAATAGACGCTGTCGGACGAGACATGGTTGAAGACGCCGTCGAGCATGACCTCCATGCCATGGGCCCGCGCCGCGGCGATCACCTCGGTCAGCAGCGCCTCGTCGCCGAAGTCGGGGTCGATGGCCTCGAAGTCGGTCGCGTCATACTTGTGATTCGAGGGCGCCTGAAAGACCGGGCTCAGGTACAGCACGCTGACGCCCAGCGCCTCGAAGTAGCCCGCGCCGATGACATCGAGCAGGCCGCGCAGGTCGCCGCCGTAGAAGTTGCTGCTGTAGACGCCGCGACAAGCGGGCATGCGGGTCTCGGCCGGGTCGCAGATGCGCGTGTTCCAGGCCTCGCCGCCCGAGCGCCACAGCGTCGCCGCCTCGTTGCCATAGTGAAAGCGCGGCTCGACCGCGTCGTTGCTCGGGTCGCCGTCGCGGAAGCGGTCGAGGAAGACGTGGTAGATGACCGCGTCGCGCAGCCAGGCCGGCGTGTCGAAATCGGCGGCGGGCACGGTGATCTGATAGCTGCGCAAGGCATCGAAGCGATGGGTCGCCACGCCGGTGCCCCCGCCGGCGAAGCGCGGATCGTCGTCGACGTAGTAGCCCACCGTCGGCGTGCAACCCGAGCCGCCGGCGGTCACCTCGAAGAAGTAGTAGAGCAGTGTGGGTGCGTCGCCGACGGCAAACTCGGCGGCGAAGCGTCCGGCGGTCGGCGCCATCTCGACGAAGCGCTCGGAATTCGCCACCGCATCCCAGACCCGCACCCGGACGCGCGTCGCTGCGGGCGGCGCGGTCAGCGCCAGCCGAATGGTGCCGCCGGCGGCGACCGGGCCGGTCGGCAGGCGATCGGCCGGATCGAAGGCGTCGTGCCGGACCGCGTCCCAGTCGATGGCACAGGGCGCGCCCGGCGAGACCGTGGGCCAGGCCAGCGCGCAGAGGCCGGCGAGAAGCATTGATCGCGTGGCAAACGGGGGCAGCATCGGCCGACCCTACCCGAATCGCCCAAGCAACGTCGACGGCGCTTTGCGGCCGCGGATGTGGTCAAGAAGAGGGCTGCCGATCCCACCGATTTATCCGTATCAGCGGCACCGCCGTGCTCGTTCCATGGTGGAATTTGTCTGCCCGTATTTTAATTATGCCCGCTTATTCCCCCCGCGTGCGCCTCTGCGCACCACCCCGATTGCGCTTCTCCGAGCGGATGACAACAGGTGTCATCGTCGCGTCGGAGCCTCCCTGGCCCATGTTGGCCGTGTTCACCGTCAGAAAGAGAGGCCGTCAATGAGAGCAAGATCTGCCCTCGTATTCCCTATTTATCTTCTCGCCGCCTTTGCCCTGCTCACCTCGCCCGCCCTGGCCGATCAGGTCTTCGATCTGTACGCCGGCCAGCACATCCTGGTGGGGCACGTCACCGTCTCGGACGATGACGGGCAGGTCAACGTCTCGTACGCCATCGACGATGCC
>JAGQJJ010000898.1 GCA_020430675.1 Myxococcales bacterium | reverse complement strand
GGCCATCGATCGGCGCGAGGCCGACGTCGCCGATCGCGCCGGCCCCCTGCTCGACCAGATCAATCCGCAGGTGGTGCATGCGTTCGGGGTGCGGGTCGCCGTGCCCGCGCTATTGCGCAGTCGCCACGGGGTGAAGGTCATCATCGAGCCTGGCGCCACGCCAGCGCAGCGGCTGCGCGACGCGCTGCCCGATACGCCGCCGGCGCGGCTCGAAGACCTGGTGGCGCTCGAAGACAACACGCTGCAGCGGGCCGACGCGGTGATCGCGCGCTCGGCGGTCGAGGCGGCCACGCTCAACCGGCGTGGCGTGCGCCCCGAACGCATCTGGACGGTGCCCGACGGCCTGCCGGTGTCCGGCTTGGAGCAGCCGGTGCCCGATCTGCCGCAACTGGCGCTGATCACCGGCCACCACGCCGACGACGCCGTCGCCACCACGCTGCGTGCGCTCTCACGGGTGGCGCGACCCTGGCGCCTGACCATCATCGGCCCGGCCGATTGGTCGACCGGCGCCGCCGAGGCGCGGGCCCGCGCGCTGAAAGTCATGCACCGCGTGGCGTTTGCGCGCCTCGATGAGCTGGCCGAGGCCCGCATCCTGGGCGCGCAGGTGGTCATCAGCGCCCTGCCGCGCGGCCGTGCCGTCGAAGCGGGCGGCATCGTGCCCGAAGGCGCGCTTTGGGCCGTGGCCTGCGGGCGGCCGTTGGTCGCGCCCAACCTGCCCGCCGTGCGCGTCTACGCCGGCGGCGCCGCTCATTATTACGACCCCGACGACCCCGGCGCGCTGGCCACGGCGATCGTCGCCGTGCTCGACGACGCCAACCTGCGCGCCTCGCTGGCCGAGCGCGCCGCCGAGCAGCGCTTCGCCCTGAGCTGGGACGCCGCCGACGCCATGGTCGCCGACCTGTGGGCCACCCTCGCCGCCGCGAGCGGGGTCTGAGGACCAGTCCGCGCGACATCGTTTCCCGATCTGAGTAGTATCCGCCGCCATGCCACGCCGAACCGACCTTCGCCGCATCCTCATCATCGGCTCGGGCCCGATCGTCATCGGACAGGCCTGCGAGTTCGATTACTCCGGTACCCAAGCCTGCAAGGCCTTGCGCCGCGAGGGCTTCGAGGTGGTGCTGGTCAACAGCAACCCCGCCACGATCATGACCGATCCCGACACGGCCGATCGCATCTACATCGAGCCGATCACGCCCGATGACGTGGCGCTCATCATCGAGAAGGAGCGCCCTGATGCGCTCTTGCCGACCCTCGGCGGGCAGACGGCACTCAACACCGCGGTCGCCCTGGCCGAGCGCGGCGTGCTCGACAAGTTCAACGTCGAGCTGATCGGCGCCAGCATCGAGGCCATCCGCAAGGCCGAGGATCGCGACCTGTTCAAAGCGGCCATGTCGCGCATCGGCCTCGACATGCCGCGCAGCGCCATCTGCCGCAGCGTGGCCCAGGTCGAGGCGCTGGCCGCCGAGTTCGGCTTCCCGCTCATCCTGCGCCCCAGCTTCACCCTCGGCGGCACCGGCGGCAGCATCGCCTACGACGCCGCCTCGCTGCCGCGTCTGGCCGCGCGCGCCATCGCCGCTTCGCCCACCGGCCAGGTGCTCGTCGACGAGTCGATCCTGGGCTGGAAGGAGTTCGAGCTCGAGGTCATGCGCGATCGCCACGACAACGTGGTCATCATCTGCAGCATCGAGAACCTCGACCCGATGGGCGTGCACACCGGCGACTCGATCACCGTGGCCCCGGCGCAGACGCTCACCGACCGCGAGTACCAGCACCTGCGCGACGCGGCGATCGCCTGCATCCGCGAGATCGGCGTCGACACCGGCGGCAGCAACGTGCAGTTCGGCGTCTGCCCGCGCACCGGGCGGGTGGTCATCATCGAGATGAACCCCCGCGTCAGCCGCAGCTCGGCGCTGGCCAGCAAGGCGACGGGTTACCCGATCGCCAAGATCGCCGCGCTGCTGGCCGTTGGCTACACGCTCGATGAGCTGACGAACGACATCACCACCACCACGCCGGCCAGCTTCGAGCCCACGATCGACTACGTGGTGACCAAGATCCCGCGCTTCACCTTCGAGAAGTTCCCCGGCAACGACCCGGTGCTCGGCACGCAGATGAAGTCCGTCGGCGAGGCCATGGCCATCGGCCGCACCTTTCAAGAGAGCCTGCAGAAAGCGCTGCGCAGCCTCGAGACCGGCGCGATGGGCCTGCAGCCGGTGCTCTACAACCCGGCGCTGCCCGCCGATGAGATGGCATCCAAGCTGCGCAAGGCGCTGCGCGAGCCGCACGTCGAGCGGCTCTGGCATGTGGCCGACGCCATGCGCGCCGGGTTTGGCGACGAAGAGATCTACGACCTGACCGCCATCGACCCGTGGTTCCTGGCCCGGGTGCGCGAGATCGTCGACGCCGAAGCCGAATTGG
>JAGQJJ010000897.1 GCA_020430675.1 Myxococcales bacterium | reverse complement strand
CGACCGGGGCACAGTTCACCGTTGAGGTGCGGGCCGATGCGGGGCTGGAGTACGGCGACTTCCGCGTCGAGACCGAGTTTGGCGCCAGCGACGGCCGCGTGGCGACCCGCATCGCCGAGGCCGAGCAGGCGTTGCGGAGCGGCGATGTTTGACGCCAGCCGCTTTGGCATCGACCTCGACGCGCTGGCCCGCCGCCTCGATGGCGTCGGCGAGGTGGTCACGCGCGGCAAGGTCAGCCAGGTGGTCGGGCTGGTGGTCGAGGGCCATGTGCCGCAGGCGCAGGTCGGCTCGCTGTGCGAGATCGCGGTCGCCGGCGAGCGGCCGGTCATTGCGGAAGTAGTTGGTTTTCGGGGCAATACCGCGCTGATGATGCCGCTGGGCGACATCGGCGGCATTCGCATGGGCGCGCTCATCACGCCGCAGAAAGCGCTGGCGAGCGTGCCGGTGGCCGAGAGCATGCTGGGGCGGGTCTTTGATGGCCTCGGTCAACCGCTCGACGGCGGGCCGGTGCCCGAGCCGGATCGGTTCATGCCCCTGTACGCCGATCCGATCAACCCATTGCAGCGGCGGCCGATCACCGAGCCGGCTTGGATGGGCATCCGCGCGGTCGATTGCCTGCTGACGTGCGGTCGGGGCCAGCGGGTGGGCATCTTCGCCGGTTCGGGCGTGGGCAAGTCGGTGACCCTGGGCATGATCGCCCGCAACTGCGCTTCCGATGTGAACGTGATCGCGCTGATCGGCGAGCGCGGCCGCGAGGTGCTCGGCTTTCTCGAGCATGACCTGGGCCCCGAGGGGCTGGCGCGCTCGGTGGTGGTCGCGGCGACGAGTGACACGGCGCCGCTGGTGCGGATTCGGGCGGCGTGGCTGGCGACGGCGATCGCCGAGTATTTTCGCGCGGTTGGCCGCGATGTCGTGCTGATGATGGACTCGCTGACGCGCTTTGCCATGGCGCAGCGTGAGATCGGCCTGGCCGTCGGCGAGCCGCCCACGACGCGCGGTTATACCCCGAGCGTGTTTGCGCTGATGCCACGGCTGTTGGAGCGCGCCGGCCGCGACGCGGGTGAGGGCTCGATCACCGGGATCTATACCGTGCTGGTCGAGGGCGATGACCTCAACGACCCGGTCGGCGATGCGGCGCGCAGCATCCTCGACGGGCATATCGTGCTCAGCCGGCCGCTGGCGGCGCGCAATCACTACCCGGCGATCGACGTGCTCGACAGCGCGAGCCGCTGCATGCCCGATGTGACGACGCGCGAGCATCGCGACGCGGCGGGCACGGTGCGCGAGCTGCTCGCGGCCTATCGCAAGGCCGAAGACCTCATCAATATCGGCGCCTACCAGAAGGGCGCCAACCCCACGATCGACCGCGCGCTGGCCCAGATCGACAGCATCGACGGGCTGTTGCGGCAACGGGTCGAAGACGCCGTGCCCCCGGACAAGGCGCTGGCCCATATGATGGGCATCGTGCGCGCGGGAGGCGGCCGATGAGGTGGACGCTGGCGATTCTGGTTCTGGGCCCCGCGATCGGGGTCGCGCAGCCGGCGCCGCCGCCGGCCAACGCGCCGCCCGCGATGCCGGGGGGCGAAGCGACGCAGACGGACCGTGGCATGGCCGGCGAGCGCACGCTGCTCGACGAGCTGGACGAAGACGTGCCCCTCGAAGTGGGCGCGCAGCTTCGCATTTTTCAGCAGGCGCGGCGCCGCAAGAAAGAGATCGAGCGCCTCGAAGGGCTGCTCGACCGCCGCGCCCGGCGCCTGACCGCGCTGCAAGAGGACGTTGAGAGCCGCTACAAGACGCTGCGCCTGGTTCAAGAAGAGATCGTCGCGCTCACCGATGATGCGCGGCAGATCCCCGAAGAAGAGGCGCAGGCCCTGCAGGCGAAGCTCAAGGCCGAGCAGGAGGACAAGATCAAGCGGCTGTCGAAGGTCGTCGACAAGATGAAAGCGGCCGACGCGGCGCAGATGCTCAGCGTGATGGACGAGCCGCTGGTGGTGCAGGTCATGCTGCGCATCAAGTCGAAGCAGGCCGCGCGCATCCTGGGCGAGATGGAGCCGAAGCAGGCCGCTCGCATCGGGGAGCAGATGGCGAAGGTGAAGGAACAACGCGCCCGCGGGCTGGAGTAGTCGCGCGGGCCGGCCCGGTCATGGCCGACCGGGAGAGGAGACGTCACATGGACGTGACCGCCAGCGGCGCCGCGGCCGACGCGCGCGCCGTGCGCTCGGCCGACCCGCGGCCGCGCGCCGACTTGTTGCCGTTTGATTCCTTTCTACCGCCGACGCCGACGCCGACGGCCGAGCCCGAGGCGCGCGCGTCGATGCCGGTCGAGCGGGGCGATGACCGATCGGAGGACCGGGCCGAGCGCCAGACCGAGCGCCGCCACGCTGCCCGGCGCGCCGATCGCGATGAAGCGCCCGCCGAT
>JAGQJJ010000008.1 GCA_020430675.1 Myxococcales bacterium | reverse complement strand
CGAAGCGCGCGGCGGCGCCGTTGGCCTGGTCGGCACCATCTTCCTGCTCGGCACTGCGCTCTCGCTGTTCATGTCGATCGAGCGCGCCTTCAACGACATCTGGCACGTGCCGATGAGCCGCCCGCTGCACCGGCGGCTGACCACGTTCTATGCGGTGATCACGCTCACCCCGGCGCTGATCGGCGTGGGCTCGGTCTTTGCCGAGAAGCTCAAGTCGCAGCTTGATACATGGTCGTTCGGGCTGAGCATCGGCGCCGGCGCGGTGTCGTTTGCGCTGACCGTGCTCGGGCTGACGCTGATGTACAAGCTGCTGCCGCATACGCACGTCAAGTGGAAGGTGGCGACGGCGGGCGGCGTCTGGGCCGCGGTGACGCTTCAGATCGGACGATCGCTGTTCAACTACTACGCGGGCTCGATCTACAGCGGCTCGGTGCAGTCGAAGATCTACGGCGCCTTCTCGCTCATCCCCGTGTTTTTCTTGTGGGTTTACCTCACCTGGGCCCTGGTGCTCGGCGGCAACATCCTCGCTTACATGGTGCAGAACCGCGAGTCGCTCACCCGCGCGCTGCTGCGGCGGCGGCGGCGGCAGAGCGGGGCCCCGGCGCCGCCCAACGGCTATCTGGTCACGCGCGTCTTCTTCCTGATCGCCCGGCACTTCCGGCGACGGGGCGGCGGGCTCGATCCAGCGACGCTGGCCGCCGACCTGCAGATCGAAGCGGACGAGGTGGTGCCGGCGCTGCGTCTGCTTCGCGAGGGCGGGCTGGTGCTCGAAGTGGTGGGCAATGGCGGCGAGCTGGTGCCAGCGCGGCCACTCGATGACATCCGCCTCGCCGAGTTCTACGCGCTCTGCGACGACGACGGCTACGCGCCGGGCGAGCTGCCGGTGCGCGGCTTTGAGACGGTCGAAGCCTGTCTCACCCAGGCCGAGGCCGCGCGCGATGCCAGCTTGCAGGTCACGGTGGAGGCGTTGCTCGATGAAGCGGGCGTCGGCCGGGCCCCGGTCTCGACGCCGCCCGAACCAGTCATTGATGACTAAGTGATCACCTATTCGGCGACGAAGTCACACGCCTTGAACTTGGGGTTGCCCTTCTCATCGTACTCCCGGGGCGGGATCTGATCGGGCGGCACGGGCTCCATCTCGCGGATCAGCTCGTCGCGGCAGGGCTTGGCGTCCTTGTCGCACTTGAGCTTCACCGTATCGACGATGCCGTTCTTCTGGATGCCGTACTCGGCGATGACGTCGTATTTGCCCATCGGCAGCGACCAGTAGTCGAACTCCATCTTCCAGCCCAGGTCGGGCGCCTCGCGGGCCATATGGATGAAGTGGCGCTGCTTGGTCTCTTGATGGGTTGCGATGATGGTGCCGATGGCTTCGGGCGTGTTCTTGAAGCCGGGGCAGATGCGGATGGTCATGCGGCCTTCGCCGGGTTTGGTCGCCCGCTTCGCCGCCTCTTCGGCGGCCTTCTTGGCGAGCTCCTCCTTCTTGCGCGCGGCGATCTCGGCGGCGCTGCGCTCGCCCTTCGTGCACTTCTTGTCCTGGCAGATGAAGCCGTCGGCGCATTGGTCATCCTGCTCGCACGAGGCGGCTTGCGAGAGGATGCGATCGCGGGCCGAGGGGCCTGACTGGTCCTTGCACGCGGTCAGCGCGAGCGCAGTGGCGACAAAAAACAACGGGCGCATGGGCCACCTCAACGCATGGGGGTGCCCGGCACGTTGCCAAAAAACACCGGCGAGGTCTACGTCAGCGGTGGGTTCGCTCGATCAACGCCGCCAGACTGACCGCGGCCTGTTCGCCGCTGCGCAGGTCCTTGAGCTGCACCTCGCCGCGCGCCGCTTCGTCGGGGCCGACGATCACCGCAAACGGGATGCCCATGCGGTTGGCGTGCGCGAGCTGCTTTTTCATGCGCGGCGCGCCGGGGAAGACCTCGGCGGCCACGCCGCCGGCGCGCAGGGCAGCGGCGCAGCGGTAGCTGTGCGGGCGCGAGGCGGCGTCGAAGACGGTCACCAGCACCCGCGAAGGCGTGCTCGTCGCTTGCACGACGCCCAACTCCAGCAATCCGGCGAGCAGGCGGTCGACGCCCAGACTGATGCCGACCGCGGGCACCGCCGGGCCGCCGAACAACGTCAGCAGCTCGTCATAACGGCCACCCGACATGACCGAGCCCAGGCCTTCGAGCGCGGTCAGGAAGGTCTCGTAGATGGTGCCGGTGTAATAGTCGAGGCCTCGCGCGATCGAGAGGTCGATGCGCACCTTGTCGCCCACGCCCAGCTCGTCGGCCAGCTTGAGCAGCTCGATCAACTCGTCGGCGCCTTGCCGGCCGATGGGGCTGTCCGCGAACCAGTCGCGCAGCGTGCTCGGGTCGAGGCCGAGGAACTCGAAGATGCCGTCGATCTGCTTGTTCTCAAGACCATTTTCGGTGGCCAGCAGGCCGCGCACCGCGGCTTCGCCGATCTTGGGCAGCTTGTCGACCGTGCGCAGCACGCCGAGCGCGGGCGGGCCCTCGTCGATGCCCAGCCGGGCCAGCATGCCGGTGAGCAGCTTGCGGTTGTTGACCCGCAGCTCGAAGTCCAAGACGCCCAGCGCGCGCAGCACCGAAGCGCCGACCGCCAGGCACTCGGCGTCGGCCATCAGATCGGGCACGCCGACGATGTCGACGTCGCATTGCACGAACTCGCGAAAGCGCCCGCGACCGGGCTTCTCGGCGCGCCAGACCGGGGCGATCTGGTAGCGCCGAAACGGCCGCGGCAACTGGCCGTTCATCGCCACGACCCGGGCCAGCGGCACCGTCAGGTCATAGCGCAGCGCCACATCGCGGCCGCCGTTGTCTTCGAAGCGATACAGCAGCTTGTCGCCCTCGTCGCCGTACTTGCCGAGCAGGATGTCGGCGTACTCAAGCGCCGGCGTGGCCAGCGGGGCGAAGCCGAACGACTCGAACGTCTGGGCGATGCGGTCGAGCATGCGCTGCCGCGGCAGCATGGTGTCGGGCAGATAATCGCGGAAGCCCTTGAGGACTCGGGCTTGTACGTCGGGCATGGGGACTCCGGGAAGGGCGCCGCGATGACAGCGGTGCGCGGCGCCGTTGATGCCGTCGCGCTTGTCCGCGACGCCGCTGGCGACGTTCTGTCGCTGCGCGACCGGCCGGCGCCCCGTCGCGTCGCGGGCTTGGCCGCTCGATGATGCTTTGGCATAACCTCTGCTCTCGGCCTTGCCAGCGACGCCGCGTCCGGCGCGCTTGGGGCATCAACGGACTTGCGCGCCGCTGTCACGACGGCGGCGCAAGGCGAGCAGGGCGGGCGCGAGCAGCATCAACCAGACCGACCACGGCGTGTCATGGGCGCCGGGCGCGACGCGCAGGCAGCCGCCGCCTCCGCCGCCGCCGCCCTGGCCGGCGCCGCCGTCCCCGTCGACCGGACCGAGGTCGTCGAGCATGCCGCCGTCGGACAGGCCGGCGTCGTCTTCGGGCTCGGGGTCTTCGCCGACCGGCGGGATGGGCCGATCGGGGTCGCCGCCATTGATGCCGATATTGCTGCACAGCTGGCCGGAGATCGGATCGACCGTCTCGAACGGGTTGGGCTCGGGGAAGACGAAGCACATCGGCGTGCCCGGCTCGCAGCCCTCGGGGCAGGGCTGCAGCGGCAGCAGGTCGATGCAGGTCTCGGCCTCCAGATCGCCGCGCTCGCGGCCGTACTCGTCGAGCGCGCGCACCGCAAAGCAATCGCGCCGCGGGATGGGGTAATAGGGCACGCGCACCTGAGAGCGCCGCATCGGGATGCCGGTGCCCAGCACGTCGCGGGCGCCGTTTTCGAAGCCCACCGGGATGGGCGTCTCATCGGCCGCGCCGGGATCGAGATTGCCCTCTTCGTCCATCGGCGTAGTGGACGTGCGGTAGATGCTATAGGCGATCTCGGGCCGGTCGAGCGGCTGGAAGAGCACCGCGAGGCGCAGCCGGTTGGGCGTGGGGCAGGCCGGGTTCGAGTTGTCGGCCGCCTCGAACGGGCCCGAGTCGAGCTGGCAGCGGTTGCCATCGAGCTCGACCGAGAGCGCGCCCTCGAAGTCGGGGATGGGCTCGGCGCCCGCGCCGCGGGTGCGGAATTCGATCGTGTGCTCGGCAAAGGCCGCGAGCGCCGGGTTGGGCGGGCGCACGACCACGCGGTAGTCGGCGCGCTCTTCGAAGGGCTCGTCGGGGTCGATCTCAAGGATGGTCAGCGGGTCGGGCGCGTTGGTGACCAGCTTGTAGGGCGTCTTGAGCCGCACCTGCGCGGCCAGCGGCACCTCGCTGATGGTGTTGTCGGCGTTGCGGCGCAGGTAGATCAGGGAGACCTGATCTTCGGTCGGGCACCAGGGCCCGCCATAGGCGATGCGCACGCTGGCGTCGACCGGCCAGCGCGTCGCGTTCTCGCTCTGGATCGGCACCTTGTTGGGCTGCGACCAGCCGATGGTCTGCTGCGTCGGCCCGCAGGTCTGCGCGGGTGCCAACGCGGGCCGGGCCAGGGCGAACACGGCGGTCAGCACGGCGGCCAGGAACGGGTGCTTCATCGGTGACCTCCAACGGGAGCGCGGGGCATCATACCCGGACGACCCGACCCGTTGCAGCCTCAGCTCCGATAATCGGCGTTGATGCGCACGTAGTCGGCCGACAGGTCGCAGGTGTACAGCGTGCGATGCGCCCGACCGCTGCCCAGGTCGAGGCGGATGCCGTACTCGACGGTCTGCATCACGTCGTGGGCTTCGGCCTCGGCGACCGGGCCCTGCCATTGGCCGTCGGCGTAGAGCAGGGTGTCGCCGATCCACAGGCGCAGACCATCAGGATGGAAGCTGGCGCCGCTGCGCCCGGCGGCGGCGATGATGCGGCCCCAGTTGGGGTCTTCGCCGTGCAGCGCCGTCTTGACCAGCGGGCTGAGCGCGATGGCCTCGGCGGCGGCGGCGGCGTCGGCCAGCGACGCGGCGCCGGTGACCGAGATGGCGACCGTCTTCGTGCCGCCCTCGGCGTCACGGATGATGTCGAGCGCCAATTCGCGCGCCAGCTCGCCCAGCGCGTGCTCCAACGCGGCCAGGCCGTCGCCGGTCAGCGGCTCGCCGAGCGCGCCCGCAAACAAGAGCGCGGTGTCATTGGTGCTGGTGTCGCCGTCGATGGTGATGGCGTTGAAGGTGCGATGGCAGACCCGGTACCAGACGCCGAACAGCTCGTCGGGCGCGACCGGGGCGTCGGTCACGAGAAAAGCGAGCATCGTCGCCATGTTGGGGTGGATCATGCCCGCGCCTTTGACCGCGCCGGCGAGGTGGTAGTCGCGGCCATCCCACCCGAAGGTGGATCGTCGCATCTTGCGCTGGGTATCGGTGGTGCGGATGGCCTCGGCGAAGTCGGCCAGTCCATCGCTTGACAAGCGCGCCACCGCGTCGGGCAGCGCCGCTTCGATGCGCTCGATGGGCAGCGTCGCGCCGATGACCCCGGTGCTGCAGACTAGCACCTCGTCGGCGCTGCACCCGAGCTGCGCCGCGGCCGCTTCGGCCATGCGCCGGGCGTCTTCGGCGCCGCGGGCGCCGGTGCAGGCGTTGGCGTTGCCGCTGTTGATGATGACCGCCCGGGCCTTGCCGTGCAGCGAGAGCTTCTCCCGGCTCTGCACCACCGGCGCGGCGACCACGCGGTTGGTGGTGAAGACGCCCGCGCAAGGCGCCACCGCGTCGGCCACGAGCAGGGCCAGATCGGGCGCGCCGGTCTTTTTGATGCCGCAGGGCAGCCCGGCGAACCGGAAGCCCGGCACGCCGCTCGACGCTTCTTTCATGCCGTCGGCCCCGCCGGTGCGCCCCCGCCGGTGCGGTCATCGGCCTGATCGGCCTCCATATGGCACTTCTTGTACTTCTTGCCGCTGCCGCACCAGCACGGGTCGTTGCGGCCGATCTTGGGCCGATCGCGTCGCACCGCCGCGCGCTGCGGCCCGCGGGCGAGCACCTCGTTGGGCGCCGGGCCGCGGCCGTCTTCGGTCTTCTCGGCGCCCGACGACAGCATCTGCATCTGCCGCTGTTGGGCCTCGATGCGGCGGCGGTATTCCTCTTCTTCGCGGCGAATCTCTTCTTCCGAGCGCACCTGCAAGCGGAAGAGCTGCCCCATCACCTGGGCCTTGATGTTGACCAGCAGGTCGTTGAAGAGGCGGAAGCCCTCTTTCTGGTACTCCTTCTTCGGATCGCGCTGGCCATAACCGCGCAGACCGATGCCGGTGCGCAGCTGGTCCATCGTGGTCAGGTGGTCCTTCCAGTGCTGGTCGATATGCCGCAGCAGCAGGTCTTTTTCGACGCGCTGCATCAGGCCCGGCTGCTTCTCATCGATCTCTTCGACCTTGGCCCGATAAGGCGCCTCGATCGCAAAGTAGGCGTGCTCGCGGTACCGCTCGCGGCTGGTCGGCAGCTGCGAGAGGTCGACGTCGACGTTGAACTGCCAGCGCAGCTTGTCGATCAGCCCCTGCACGTCCCACGCTTCGGGCTTCTCGCGGGCGTCGCAGTGCACGTCGACGTATTCGTTGACCAGATCCTCGATCGCGTCGAAGACCATCTCGCGCAGGGCCTCGCCCTCGGCGCCGAGCACCTCGCGGCGCCACTTGTAGATGGTCTTGCGCTGCTGGTTCATGACGTCGTCGTACTCGAGCAGGTTCTTGCGGCTGTCGAAGTGCTGCGCTTCGACCCGCTCCTGCGCGTTCTCGATGGCCCGGGTGACCATCGAGTGTTCGATTGGCGCGTCATCGCTCATGCCGAGCGTGTCCATGATCGAGGTCATGCGGTCGTTGGCAAAGATGCGCATCAGGTCGTCTTCGAGGCTCAGGTAGAACCGGCTCTCGCCCGGGTCGCCCTGACGGCCGGCGCGGCCGCGAAGCTGGTTGTCGATGCGCCGGCTCTCGTGCCGCTCGGTGCCGAGGATGAAGAGGCCGCCGGCGCTGAGCACGTCCTTCTGCTCGCGCTTGAAGGTGCTGCGCGTCTCGGCGATCTGGCCGATGAACTCCTCGGGCACCGCGTGCAGCACCTCGAACTGCTCGCGCATCTCGCGGGCCTTCTGCTCGTTGCCGATGACGATCTGTTTGACGAAGTCCTCGACCTTCTCCCACTCGGGCGTGTGGCGGACGGCGATGCCCGCCTCGGCGATCAGGTTCTGGCCCCAGTACTCGGCGTTGCCGCCGAGGATGATGTCGGTGCCGCGGCCGGCCATATTGGTGGCCACCGTCACGGCGCCGAGGCGACCGGCCTGGGCGACGATCGCCGCCTCGCGGGCGTGGTGCTTGGCGTTGAGCACCTCGTGCGGCACGCCCTCGGCGCGCAGCATGCGGTGGATGATCTCGCTCTTCTCGACGCTGGTCGTGCCCACCAGCACCGGCTGGCCCTTCTCGTGCGAGGCCTTGATCTGGGCCACGCAGGCGCGGAACTTGCCGCGCTCGCTGCGGTAGACGATGTCGGCCTGGTCCTTGCGGATGATGGGCTTGTTGGTCGGCACCACCACCACGTCGAGCGTGTAGATCTTCTGGAACTCTTCCTCTTCGGTCTTGGCCGTGCCGGTCATGCCCGAAAGCTTGTCGTAGAGGCGGAAGTAGTTCTGGAACGAGATCGTCGCCAGCGTATGGTTCTCGGGCTGGATGTCGACGCCCTCTTTGGCCTCGATCGCCTGGTGCAGCCCATCGGACCAGCGCCGGCCGGGCATCAGGCGCCCGGTGTGCTCGTCGATGATCATCACCTCGCCGTCGGCGACCAGGTAGTTCACGTCGCGACGGTAGAGGGCGTGCGCCTTGAGGGCGTTGTTGACGTGATGCAGCAGCACGATCTGGCCCGGGTCGTACAGGTTGTCGACCCGCAGCAGCCGCTGCATCTCTTCGACGCCCTCTTCGGTCAGCGTCGCCGAGTGCGCCTTCTCGTCGACGTTCCAGTGGATGTCCTTCTTGAGCCGCGGGATGAGCTTGTCGACGAGGATGTAGTTTTCGGGCTGATGCTCGGCCGGGCCGCTGATGATCAGCGGCGTGCGCGCTTCGTCGATGAGGATGGAGTCGACCTCGTCGATGATGGCGTAGCGCAGCTCGCGCTGCACATAGCGCGACAGGTCGAACTTCATGTTGTCGCGCAGGTAGTCGAACCCGAACTCGTTGTTCTGCCCGTAGGTGATGTCGGAGCCGTAGGCCTGCTGCCGCTCGGCGTCGTTGAGGCCGTTGACGATGACCCCGGTCGTCAGGCCGAGCCAGCGGTAGAGCTGGCCCATCCACTCGGCGTCGCGGCGGGCGAGGTAGTCGTTGACCGTCACGACGTGCACGCCGCGGCCTTCGAGCGCGTTGAGGTAGGTGGGCAGCGTCGCGACGAGCGTCTTGCCTTCGCCGGTCTTCATCTCGGCGATGCGCCCCGAGTGCAGCACAAAGCCGCCGAGCACCTGCACGTCGTAGGGCCGCATGCCCAGCACGCGCCAGGCGGCCTCGCGGGCCACCGCAAACGCCTCGAAGCGGATGTCATCGAGCTTGGCGCCGTTGTCGAGCTTCTGGCGGAACTCGGCGGTCTTGGCTTTCAGCGCCGCGTCATCGAGCGCCTTGATGCGATCTTCGAGCGCGCTGACCGCCGCGACCTGCGGTTGCAGCTTCTTGATGGCGCGGTCATTCGAAGAGCCGAAGATCTGGGTGAGCAGCTTGAGCACGCGGGCCTCCTGGGGGCGCCGGACCACGCCGCGATGGGCGCTGCCAGAGCCCCGGCCGGGCAAAGGGGCGCCATATCTTAAGCGCGGCGAAGCGAGATGCAAGGGACGCGGGCCATAACCGACCGAGCGGCTCAGTCGATGCCCGTCACGGCGGCAAAATCGGCGGGTGTATTGAGATTGAGCAGCACGCCGGGATCGTCGACCGGCAGGGTCAAGGCGGGCGCGGCGGCGAGCAGTTCGCGCAGCGGGGTGTCATCGGCTTCGAGCAGGCGCGCGCGCAGGCCGGCGGGCAGGCGCACGGGGTGGCCGGGCTCGCCCCGGTGCGTCGGGATCACCGGGCGGTTGGTCGTCGCGGCGACCAAGGTGGCGAGGGTGGTCGGGTCGATGATGGGGCGGTCGACGTGGGTCAGCAGCACCGGCCCCGGTGGCAGGGCGGCGAGGCCGGCGCGCAGACTGGCGCGCATGCCGGCGGCCCAGTCGATGGCATGCACGGCAAAGGCCGGCGCAGGCACAGCGGGCGCGAGCACCGCGGCGTCGGCGCCGACCACCACCGCGATGGGATCGCAGCCCGCCGCGGCAAAGAGGCGCACCAGCCGGGCCATGAACGTCTCGCCCTCGATGCACAGCAACGCCTTCGGGCGCCCCATTCGGGTCGAGGCCCCACCGGCCAGGATGAGACCGCCTACCCGTTCCACCGCGGGCCGCCTCGGCGCACCGTGATCAGCTCGGCCACGATGCTCACCGCGATCTCTTCGGGCGTCAGCGCGCCGATGTCGAGGCCGACCGGGCAGCGCACGCGGTCGAGGGCGGCGTCGTCGAGGCCGCGCGCGCTCAGGCGCTTGCGAAAACGGCCCCATTTGCCGCGGCTGCCGATGAGGCCGAGCCAGGTCAAGTCGCCGCCAAGCAGATGGCGCACCATGGCTTCGTCGAGCGCGTGGTCGTGGGTGACGACAACAACAAACTCGTCCGCGGCGGTCGGGTGCCCGCGCAGATGGTCTTCCGGCTCGGCGTCTTCAACCTGCACCTCGGCGGGGAACCGCGTCGGATCGGCCCACTCAGCGCGTGCGTCGATGACCCGCACCGCAAAGCCGGCGAGCTGCGCCACCCGCGCCGTCGCCGCGCCGACATGGCCCGCGCCGTAGATGCGCAGCCGCGGGGCCGGCTCGACCTTTTCGAGAAACACGCTCATCTTGCCCCCACAGCACATGCCCAGGTCGCGCACCAGATGCACGTCGAAGCGGTCGGTCTGCCGCGCGCCATCGGCGAGCAGCGCCTCGGCCACCGCGATGACCCGGTGCTCGAACGCGCCCCCGCCCACCGTGCCGATGGCGCCGCCGGCGTGCACCGCCATGCGCGCGCCGGCGTGGCGCGGCGTCGAGCCGCCGGTCTCGATGACCGTGGCCAGCACAAAGGGCCGGCGCGCCGCTTCGAGCGCGGCCAGGGCGGCGAACGAGGCGCTCATAGGCGGCGCTCCACCGCGCGGGCGACGGCAAACGCGACGCCGGTGACGGCAAAGACGGCGCCCATGATCAAGAGCTGGTCGTCGAGCTTCATGGCCGAGGCCCCGGTGACGGCATACAGGATGGACGGCGGCAGGCTGCCCACGGTCGCGGCGACCATGGCGCGGCCGAAGCCCATCGGTGAGGTGCCGGCGAGCAGGGCCACCGTCTCGGCCAGCAGCGGCAGCGGGCGCGAGAGCATGATGGCGACGCCGCCGTAGCGGGCGAGCAGGCGATCGGCGCGGGCGCGCTCATCGGCGGTGACTAGGCGATGCAGCCAGGGCCCGCCGCGGCGCCCGATGGCAAAGGCCAGCGCGGCGGAGCCGACGCTGCCGACCAGCGAGAGCGCGGCGCCGATCACCACGCCAAACAGCGCGCCGTGGGCCACCATCACCAGGCTTGAGGGTACGGGCAGCACCACGTCGGCCACCAGCAACCCCACGCCCACCGCCGCCGCGATCGGGCCGCCCTGATTCATCCACGGCGCCGGATCGGTCAAGAGCGGCACGCCCAGCGCCTCGACGACGCCAAACAGGGCCAGCATGAGCCCCATCATCCCGCCCGCGATCAGCCAATACCGCTTCATGGCGGGCATGCGTCGCATCTTGGCGTCCGTTGCGCAAGCCGGATTGCCCGTGCGCCGATCGGGCACCCCCTGCTACAAGGGGCGGGCCTTCTGGGGAGAAGCGCCATGTTCGCGTTGACCGATCGCCCCGCTTATATCGCCCTCGACGCCCACGCCGAGCGGCTGCGCGCCCTGCACCTGCGCGACCTGTTCACCCGCGACCCGCTGCGCTTCGAGCGCTTCTCGGTGCGCCTCGAAGGGCTGCTCTTCGACTTCTCGAAACACCGCATCGTGCCCGAGAGCATCAAGCTGCTCACCGATCTGGCCCGCGAGTGCGAGGTCGAGCGCATGCGCGAGGCGATGTTTGCCGGCGAGCTGATCAACCGCACCGAGAACCGCGCGGTGCTGCATATGGCGTTGCGCGATCGCAGCGCGCTCTGCCATCTGCGCGGCCGCTCGGTGGCCGAGGTCGTCGAGGCCGAGCGGGCGAAGATGGGCCGCTTTGTTGAAGCGGTGCACGCGGGCACGTTCTGCGGCCATACCGGGCGGCCGATCACCGATGTCGTCAACATCGGCATCGGCGGCTCGGACCTGGGCCCGGCGATGATGACCCGCGCGCTGTGGCCCGATCACCGCCCCGGCCTGCGCGCGCACTTCGTCTCGAACATTGATGGCGCCGATCTGACCACCACGCTGGCCGGCCTCGACCCGCGCACGACGCTGTTTGTCGTCGCCTCGAAGACGTTTACGACGCAAGAGACGCTGACCAACGCCCGCAGCGCCCGCGCCTGGTTCCTGGCCAGCGGCGCGCCATCGAAGGCGATCGCAAAGCACTTCGTGGCGGTGTCGACCAACGCCGAGGCCGTCGCCGCCTTTGGCATCGATCCGGCGCAGATGTTCGGCTTCTGGGATTGGGTCGGCGGGCGCTTCTCGGTGTGGTCATCGATCGGCCTGAGCCTGGCGCTGGCGGTGGGCATGCCGGCCTTCGAGCGCCTGCTCGACGGGGCCCACGCCGCTGATCGGCACTTCGTCGAAGCGCCGCTGGAGCGCAACGTGCCGGTGCTGATGGCGCTGCTCGGCGTCTGGTACACACATTTTTTTGGAGCGACCGCGCACGCGGTGCTGCCCTACGACCATGGCCTGGCGCGGCTGCCGGCGTACTTGCAGCAGGCCGAGATGGAATCGAACGGCAAGCGCGTGCGCCGCAACGGGCTGCCGGTGCGCTGGCCGACCTGCCCGGTGCTCTTCGGCGAGCCGGGCACCAACGGGCAGCACGCCTTCTACCAGCTCTTGCACCAGGGCACGGCGTTCATCCCGTGCGACTTCATCGTCGCCGCCCGCCCGCGCCATGACCTGGCCGAGCATCACCGGCTGCTGCTGGCCAATTGTTTCGCCCAGAGCGAGGCGCTGATGCGGGGTCGCACCGAGGCCGAAGCGCGCGCCGAGCTGACCGCGGCGGGCATGGCCACCGAGGCCATCGATCGCCTCGCGCCGCATAAGGTCTTCCCGGGCGGCCGCCCCAGCACCACCTTCCTGCTCGATCAGCTCGACGCCTTTGCATTGGGCCAGCTCGTCGCGCTCTACGAGCACAAGATCTTCGTGCAGGGGGTGATCTGGGACGTGTTCAGCTTCGATCAGTGGGGCGTCGAGCTGGGCAAGGCGCTCGCGGGGCAGCTCGGGCCGCTGATCGACAGCGCTGAGCCGGTCAGCGGGCGCGATGCGTCGACGACGGGCTTGATCGCGGCGACGCGGGCGCTGCGTAAGAAATCATGACCAGCTGGTCATTGAATCATGCTTCGAGCAGCGTGCGCAGCATCCAGGCGGTCTTCTCGTGAATCTGCATGCGCCCGATCAGCATGTCGGCGGTGACCTCATCATCGGCCTTCTGGGCGAGCGGCAGCACCTCGCGCGCGGTGCGGGCCACCGCTTCGTGGCCCTGCATCAGCTGGCGCACCATGTCGAGCGCCGCCGGCACGCCTGGCTCGTCGTTGATCGAGGTCAGCTTGCCAAACGCGCTGTAGCTCGCCGGCGCCGGCTCGCCCAGGGCGCGGATGCGCTCGGCGAGGCCGTCGACCGCCGGCAGCAGCTCGTTGTACTGCTGCTCGAACATCAGGTGCAGGGTGTTGAACATCGGACCCTTGACGTTCCAGTGGAAGTTCAGGGTTTTGAGCATGAGGGTATAGCTGTCGGCAAGCACTCGCGAGACGCCGTGCACGATGGCTTTGCGGTCGTCGGCCGCGATGCCGATATCGGGCTGCATCGGGATCCTCCACTCGTCTGACCGCCCCGCCTGGGCGGGGCCGTGCTCAGGAGATGCGCGTTCCGGGGCTCAGGTCTCCGGGCACGGTCATCAGCTTGACGTTCTCGCCTTCGCCCGCGGCCAGGATCATGCCCTGGCTCATCACCCCGCGCAGCTTGCGCGGCGCCAGGTTGGCGAGCAGGCAGACGGTCTGCCCGACCAACGCCTCGGGCGCGTAGGCCCCGGCGATGCCGGCGCAGACCGTGCGCGGCTCGGCGTCGCCCGCATCGAGCGTGAGCTTGAGCAGCTTGTCGGCGTTGGGGTGCTTCTCGGCGGCGACGACCCGGGCGACGCGCAGCTCGATCTTGGCGAAGTCGCCGTACTCGATGGTGGCCAGCCCCTCAACCGGCGCGGCTTTCGGCGCCGCCTTGGGCTCGGCCTTGGCCGGCGCAGGGCCGGCGGGGCTGGGCTCGGCCTTGGGCTCTTCAATGCGCGGGAACAAGGCGCCTCCCTTGCTGACGGTGAAGTTTGAGGGCAGTCCGCCCCATTTGGCCGCTGCGTCCAGCGTGCGCGCCTCGGCGGGCACCTGCAGCCGGTCGAGCAGCTCGGCCGCCTTGCGCGGCAAGAACGGCAGCGTCCAGATGCCGATGATGCGCAGCGCCTCGCACAGCGAGTAGAGCACCTCGCGCAGGCGGTCCTGATCGCCACGCTTGGCCAAGGCCCAGGGCGCGCAGACGTCGACATACTTGTTGGCCGCCGAGACGAGGCCCCAGATGGCGCCCAGCGCGCGGTGGAAGGCCAGCTCGTGCATCGCCGCCGCCGCGCCGTCGCGGGCCTCGGCGTGCGCCGCCTGCAACACCGCGTCGGCCTCGTCGGCCCGCCCGCGCGTCGGCACCTCGCCGCCGAAATAGCGCTGCAACATGCCGAGCGTGCGGTTGACCAGGTTGCCGTAATCATTGGCCAGATCGCCGTTGATGCGATCGCGCAGCGCCCGCTCGCTGAAGTCGCCGTCGGTGCCGAAGCTGATCTCGCGCAGCAGGAAGTAGCGGAAGGTGTCGGGGCCGTAGCGGGCGACGATGTCGAACGGATCGATCACGTTGCCGCGCGTCTTGCTCATCTTCTCGCCGTCATGCGTCCACCAGCCGTGGGCGAAGATCTGGCGGGGCACCGGCAGGCCCGCGCTCATCAAGAAGGCGGGCCAGTAGACGGTGTGGAAGCGCAGGATGTCCTTGCCGATCAGGTGCATGCCCGGCCAGTACTTCGCGTACCGCTCGCCGCTCGGACCGCCGAGCGCGCTGATGTAGTTCGTGAGCGCGTCGAGCCAGACATAGATGACGTGGCCTTCTACGCCGGGCGCGGGGATGCCCCAATCGAAGTTGGTGCGGCTGATCGAGATGTCCTGCAGGCCCTGCTCGACAAAGCGGCGCATCTCGTTGGCGCGGCCGGGCGGGCGCACGAAGTCGGGGTTTGCGTCCATGTGTTCGAGCAGGCGCGGCCCGTACTTCGACAGGCGGAAGAAATAGCTCGGCTCGCGCACCCACTCGACCGCATGGCCGCTGGGCGCGCGACCGTCGACCAGCTCTTCTTCGGTGAAATAGGCCTCATCGCCGACGCTGTACCAGCCCTCGTACACGCCCTCGTAGATGTCGCCGGCGGCGGCCATGCGCTTCCACATCTCGCAGACCACCTCGGCGTGGCGCGGCTCGGTGGTGCGGATGAAGTCGTGGTAGGCCACGTCGAGCGCGTCGCTCATCTCGCGGAACGGCCGCGCATAGCGATCGGCGTGGGCCTGGGGCGTGACCCCGGCGTCGCGCGCCGCCTGCTGGATCTTCAGCCCGTGCTCGTCGGTGCCCGTCAACAGGAAGGCGTCTTCGCCGGCCAGCGCGTGCCAGCGGCAGAGCGTATCGGCGGCCAGGCTGGTATAGGCGTGGCCGATATGCGGCGCGGCGTTGACGTAATAGATGGGCGTGGTGACGTAGAAGCTGCGCGACATCAAGCGCTCCGCGGTCAGGCGTTGGAGCTGCCCTGCTTACCACGCGCCTCGCCTTGCTGGCCACCCTGCCGTGTGCGGCGGCGACGGCGGCGCTTGCGGCGTGGGTTCGCCTCGTCGGCGGCTTCTTCGTCGCCCGCTTCGCCGTCCGGCGCCTCGGCCTCGGCCTCCACCGCCGCCAACGAGCGGCGCGGCGTGGTCACCGGCACGACCGGCCCGCCCAGCAGCGCCTCGACCAGCGCGGCGAAGTCCACCTCTTGCGGTTCGGTCATGTCGCCTCCACCCCGGCCAGATGCAGCAACATCGCCTCGATCGAGAGGCGTGCGTTGGCGTTGCGGTCGAAGATCGCCTCTTCGGTGCGGTTGAGCAGCGAGAGCCGCCCCAGCACCGCGTCGACGTCGAGCCCGGCGGCCCGCTGGCGGGCGCGCGCGGCCAGATCGCGGTGCACCAGGGCCTCGTAGGGCAGGCCGGTCAGCACCAGCAGCAGATCGCGATACCAGGTGCGCAGCAGGTGAAAGACCAGCGGCAGCGTGCCGCGCTGCTCGGGGCGGGCCAGCTCGTCGGCGAAGTCGAGCAGCTCGGGCACCTTGTCGAGCCCCTCGGGGTCATCGGCGCGGGCCAGGATCACCTGGCGGCGATCGAGCACATCGCTGCGCATCAGGTTGAGGCCCTTGCCGATCGAACCTTCGGCGAGCCCGGCCAGCAGATCGGCCGCCGCCGGGGTCAGATCGCCCAGCTCGACCAGCTTGGTGGCGACCAATGCCCGCGGCAACGGGGCAAACCGCACCCGCTGGCAGCGCGAGATCACCGTCGGCAGCAGGGTATGCGGCGCCGCGGTCACCAGGATGAAGTGCGTGTCGGGGCCGGGCTCTTCCAGCGTCTTGAGCAGCGCGTTGGCCGTGGCCGGGTTCATCTTCTCGGCTTCGAGCAGCAGCACCACGCGGCGGGCGCCCTCGAAGCTCTTGAAGCTCAGCGCCCGTTGCAGTTCGCGCACCTGCTCGATGCGAATCTGGCGCTCCAGCTCGCCGGCCTTCTTCTCACGGCGGGCGACGATGTGCAGGTCGGGGTGCTGGCGCTCGGCGGTGCGGCGGCAGGGGTTGCAGGCGCCGCAGGCGTCGCCGTCATCGCGCGGCGTGGCGCAGAGCAGCGCTTCGGCAAAACCCTGGGCGCAGAGGGCCTTGCCCACCCCATCGGGTCCGGCGAACAGATAGGCGTGGTGGAGCCGCCGCCCGAGCAGCGCCCGGCGCAGCGCTTCGACCGGCTGCGCCTGGCCCTCGACCTCACGCAGCGGCATGGCGGGCTTGGGCGCAGCGGGTCAGAAGTTGTACTCGACGTTCAGGTTGAAGACGCCGACCGCCTGCTTGTACGTGCCCGCCGAGTCGGGGTTGCGCTCGTTGGTGGCAAAGCCAAAGCGGTTGATGTCGGTCTCGGTCTCGATCGGGTCGTTCTGCGCCGCGCTCTCGTCGACCGGCGTGCCGGCGCCCTTCTGCACGTGGCCGCGCGGCTTGATCTCGCGGTCGGCGTAGAAGACCTGCGTATAGGTCGCCGAGATGGCCAGCGCGCCGTCGAGCAGCGTGAAGCGACCGCCGAGCGAAGCGGTGCCTTTGTCGGTGTCGTAGAGGCCCGCCTCAAGCGTGTCGTCGGGCACGGCGCTCATGTCGAAGCCGGCGCCGACGTACAGCTCGATGTCGGGGCTGATCCAGTACGAGCCGCCGGCGCGCACGCCGAACGAGTCTTCCCAGTCGCGCGGCAGCAGGGCGACCGTGCCGGTCGAGCCGTCGCACTTCTGGTCCTTGCTGGTGTCGATGATGCACTGCTTGTCGAAGCTGCTCCAACGCTGCAACTCGCCGAAGAGGCGGATCTCGGCCACATCGACCGGCCGCCAGCGCCCGCCGAGACGGAAGATGTCGGGCAGGCTCTGCTTGAGCTCGACGTCGGGCTCTTCGGGCACGCCGCCGGCGTAGACCCCGCGGCCCTGCACCAGCGTGGCGGTGCCCGCGAGCACGCTCTCGCCGAAGTTCGGCGCGCTCTGGTACGAGGCGCCCAGCCAGACGTTGTCGACGGGCTTCCAGATCAGGCCCCCGCCCAGGGCGAACTCGTTGCCGCTCACGTCGACGATGGCGCGCCCCTCGACCGGGTTGCCCTCGGCGTCGGTCATGTGATCGTGGCCGGTGGCGTTGCGCGCCCGGATCGTGTGCACCTCGCTGCGCGCGAAGTTGAGGCCCACGCCGAGCGAGAGGTTGAGCTTGGGGATGGTGTAGGCCACCGCGCCGGTGACGTAGAGCGTGCGGATCGTGCCCTCGATCGCCCACCAGCGCTGCGAGCCGTCGAAGGCCGGGGTGCCCTTGTACTCGTCCTTGGTGTCGTAGACCGAGGCGCCGCCGAACGGGGCGTAGAAGCTGAGGCCGACGCCCAGGTTGGGCACGCCGAAGTCGGTCACCACGCCCGCAAACGGCGCGGCGGCGAAGTTGAACAGGCCGCCTTCGCCCGAGTTCTGGGCGATCTGATCGGCCCGGGTGCCGACGCTGGTCTCGCCGTCGGCGATCACGTTGTCGATGGCCGCCGGGTCGCGGTCATAGGTGAACGAGCGCCACGCAAAAGTGCCGTCGAGGTAGAGGTGAGTGCCGGCGCGCAGCGAGATGCCGGCCGGGTTGTAGTACATCGCGGTGGCGTTGTCGGTCGTGACGTGACCGTGCTCGCCGCCGAAGCGGGCGACCACAAAACCGCCCGCGTGTGCCTGAGAGATGCAAAGCGTCAGAACGGTCAGAGCCGTCCACATCGAGCGCTTCACGAGCACCCCCTCCTCGATCCTGGAGCCGCCCCGCAATGCAGGCGGGTCGGACGTTGACAGCGTAGGTGTTGGCGTCGCAGACTCGGGCGACACCCCGACCTCGGGGCAACCCCCTGTTGAGGCGCGTACCATGCTCCGATTCCCACTGTCAAAACGTTCGCTACTCCTGACCCTGGCGGGCGTCGTGCTTACGGGTTGTCCCGACCCCGAGGCAGCGGCGGATCGTTTCCTCTCCGAACGCCCCCCGGTGCCCGACGCCGCGGTGCCCGAGCCGGGCTGCACCAGCCGGGTGGATCGCAGCGGAACCTCGCTGCTGGCGGTGAACACCTCGCTCGCGCCGGGCACGCCGCTGCTCTTCGACGCCACGACGGTCATCACCGAGGGCGATCCCTGGACCATCAAGATCAGCATCCAGCCGCTCTCGGCTTCGCCCGAGCGCACCGCGGTCGGCGATCCGATCGAACCGGACGCGGTTCCGCTCGCGGAAGACGGCAGCTTCACCATCCCATTTGGTGAGGTGGCGGTGACCGGCGAGGCCAACCCGATCTCGGGCAGCAACATCCTGGTGCAGTTCGACATGATGGGCCAGGTGCGCACGACGCAGGCGGTGATCTG
>JAGQJJ010000089.1 GCA_020430675.1 Myxococcales bacterium | reverse complement strand
GTAGACCTCGGGCGCGGTGAAGCCGCGCACCACCCGGCGTCGGGCGGGCGGCAGCGGCGCGTCGGCCAGCGCGAACAGCGGCGGCGGGGTGCGGAAGCGGCAATGGCCGTCGGGGTGGATGAGCACCTCGGCCGGATCGGCGCCCAAGAGCAGGTGGCCGCGGGCATGCAGCGTCGCGATGCAACGTGCCAGCGGCAGAATCCAACGATTGACCAGCGCGATGGTGTCGTTGTGCTCGCGGTCGGCGACCGCGGCGGCAAGGCCATCGGCGAAGGGCGTCGCCCCGTCGAAGGGCGTCGCGGCGTAGTGCAGGGCGCCGACGCGGCCCGTCCACGCGGGCGGCACGCCGAACTCGCCCAACGCGGCGGCGGCGGCCTGGCGCGCGTCGAGCACCTCGCCGTCGGCCACCACCAGCACGTCGAAGCGCTCGTGCTCTTCGTCTTCGGCGATGAAGCGGCGCACATCGGCCGGGCAGGCCACGCTGGCGCGCAGGTAGAGGGGGCGTTTGCCGTCGAGCCGGTCGCCGACCGCCGGCCATTGCCCCTCTTCGGGCAGGCGTCGCTCCAGCGCGAAGCCGCAGTTATGGCAGAAGGGCCCCGCGGTCACGGTGCCGCATGACGGGCAGTGCACGCCCGTCATGTCGACCGTCTGCTGCGTGCTCAAGGCGCGCTTGTCGGGCGCCTCTCCCTCGTTGGGCGGTCGCGACACTGGGTCTCCTGCCGTTCGCTCTCAGCGGATGCTAAGCCAAAGCATGACCGGTCAGCAATCTTCGGACGCGGCCCATCGACGCGATCAGTAGCCGGCAAACGATGGTCGCTCCCGAATGCTCCTCTCAAAATCGTCGAGGCGGTCGGCGCGCAACACCGTGAAAGAGAATGTCGATCCCACGCCGACGGTGCTGTCGACCCAGATGCGACCCTCATGCAGCCGGATCAGCTCGCGGCAAATCGGCAGCCCCAGGCCGGTGCCGAGGGGCTTGCCCTGCGCGCTGTCCTCGACCTGACGGAATTTCTCGAACACCTGCGGCAGCTCCTCGGGCGGGATGCCTTTGCCCGAGTCGTGCACCTCGATGCGAATCTCGTTGGCCTCGGCGCGCGCGGCGACACGAATCGCGCCCTCATCGGTGAACTTGATGGCGTTGCTCAGCAGGTTGACCACCACCTGCGAGAGCCGATCGCCGTCGCCCCAGGCCGGCGGCATGTCGGCGGGCACATCGGCTTGCATCGTCAGCGCCTTGGCCCGCCACAGCGCCGAGGTGGCGGCGATGGCGCCGTTGACGAGTGAGCCGACGTCGACCTCATCCATCTGCAACGTCAGCTTGCCGGCTTCGAGCTTGCTCAGATCGAGCACGTCGTTGACCAGTCGACCGAGGCGGCTGCCCTCGGTGTCCATCACCTGCATGTCGTCGAGAATCTTCTGAAACGCGACGCGCACCTTATGCGGCGCTTCGGCCAGGCTCGGCTGCACATGGCGCACGAGGCGGCGCATGTTCAGCTTGTTGAAGCCCATGATCGACGTCAGCGGCGTGCGCAGCTCGTGGCTCACCGCGGCGAGAAAACCCGCCTTCAGGTCTTCGAGCTGCCGCTCCTTGGTCACGTCGCGCTTGTGGTTGATGATGCCGCGAATCTCGCCGTTCTTGCCAAACAGGGGATAGGTGCTGATGCGCGTGATCGCGTTGCCGAAGACGCGGTGCTCGACGCTGACCGAGCGCTTGCTGGCGTAGGTCTCAAGCGCCGGGCAGCCGTCGCAGACCGAGTCGCGCATGCGGAACGCGCGGTAGCACTTCTGGCCGATCACCTGCGTGCCGAAGATGTCGCGGGCGGCTTTGTTGGCCTGCAGCACCTCGCCGTCGGGCGCGAGCACCGTGATCGGGTCTTCCATCGCGTCGAACAGGTTCTGGAAGAAGTCCTCCGACTCGGCGAGGCGGGTATTGGCGTCGTCCAGCTCGGCGTTCAGCGCCGCGAACTCGTCGCGGTCGCGCGCGAGCAGCACGACGCGCTGCGGCCGGTCGTCCGCGTCGCGGATGAGCGCGCCCGAGGCGACCATGGTGATGCGGCCGAGGTCGGCGGTGATGAAGTGAATCTCCTGCTGATGCAGCGTGCCGGTGTCGAGCAGCGTGCGATACCACGGCGGCACGCGAACGCCGGTCAGCGTGCCCAGGCCCTGGCCGGCCGGGCCCTGTCCGGCGTCGAGCCCCAAGAGCGCGCCGAAGCGCCGGTTGCTCAGCTCGACCACGCCGTTGGCGTCGAGCACCACCAGCGCGTCGGGCATGGCGTCGATCACGCTCTGGAGCGAGTGGCGATCAACACGCGCCTCGCGAGCGACGAGCAGATAGGCGGTCATCTCGTCGATGGCGCGCTGCAACAGGTCCATCTCGTCTTCGACGCGCTCGATGCCCAGCCGCCCGTCGAGCTGGCCGGCGGCGATCTCGTCGATGCGGCCGATCACCGCGCGCAGCGGTCGGGCCACCCGGCGCAGCAGCGTCCGGCCGGCCAGCGCGGTCAGCAGGGCCAACGGCAGGCCGATGGCGGCCCCGATCAGCACCGGTGGCGTGCCCAGCGCGTCGAGCACCCACGCCAGCGCCGCGCAGACCACCGGGATGGACACCGCAAAGCCGGTGAGCGCGCGCTGCCAGGTCTGGAAGAGACCCAGCCGGCCGTTGAGGTCACGCGGCGTCACCGGGGGCGTCTTGGGCATCGCGCTACAGGTCGAGGTCCAGCGGGATGTCGAGCACCTCGGCGGCCCGGCTGATGATGTGGTCGGGGTCGAAGGGTTTGGTCAGGTACTCGTGGGGCCCGGCGCCTTCGGGGAATTCGGGCAGCTGACCCTTGGCGGTCAGGATGATCACATGCGTCGCGCTGAGGGCGGCGTCGCGGCGGATGGCCTGGCAGACATCAGCGCCGCTCATGCCGGGCATCATCAGGTCGAGGAAGACCAGGTCCGGCCGCAGGGCGCGGGCGCGGGCCAGGCCGGTCGGGCCATCTTCGGCGAAGTGCAGCTCGACCCCGCAAAACTCCAGCTCTTCGAGCGTTCGCGCCAAAAGCAGGCGGATATAGTTCTCATCGTCGACGATGAGGATGCGCTTGCTCATCTCCCCCCCAGCTCGATCGCCGCCGGCAGTGGCAACCGGACGGTGAACGCGCTGCCTTGGCCCTCCGTGCTGCGCACGTCGATGTGGCCACCGTGATAATCGACGATGCCGCGGGCGAGCGCCAGCCCGAGTCCGGTGCCTTCTTTCGTGTGCACCACGTTTTCGACTCGATAGAACTTGTCGAAGATATTGGGGATGAGATCGGCGCGGATGCCGATGCCGGTGTCGGCGACCTCGACGCAGGCGAAGCCATCGGCCTGCCATTGGCGCACGGTGACCTGGCCGTCATCGGTGAACTTGATGGCGTTGCCGATGAGGTTGGTGAAGACCTGCGACATGCGCGTCGGGTCGATATTGGCCACCACCTCGTCCTGCTTCTCGAAGCGCAGACCCAGGCCCTTGGCCTGCGCCTGAATGCGCAGCAGCGCGATGACGCCCTCGACGACCGGGGCGAGCGGCTGCACGGCGAGCTGATACTTGAGGTGGCCCGACAGCATCTTCGAGACGTCGAGCAGGTCGTTGATGATGACGATGAGGGTGTCGGACTCGGCGTCGATGATGCCCACAAACTCGCGCAGGATCTCGGGCGGCATCTCTTCATCGTCGAGAATGGTCGAGGCGAAGCCCTTGATGCTCGCCAGCGGCGTGCGCAGCTCGTGGCTCACGTTGCTGACAAAGTCGCTCTTCATCTGCGCCAGCTCGCGCAGCTCGGCGTTGAGCCGTTCGAGGGCCTGATTCTGCTCGATCAGGCTGGCGATCATGCGGCTGTTCTCCAGCGCGACACCCGCCTGTCGGGCCGCGGCGCGGATCAGGTTCTCGTCCGAGGCGGTGAAGAAGCCGCGGCGCTTGTCATAGAAGGTGGCCTCGCCGATATGGCCCTGAAGGGTCTCGATGGGCACCGTCACCGAGGACTGCGACTCGGCTGGCGGCTCGGCGGTGGTGTAGCCGTCGTCGAGCACCACGCGGCCGGCGCGGGCGCGCAGCACCTTGCGCACTTCGGCGACGAGGCGCAGGCAGATCTGCTCGCGGTCAAGGCCGGCCTTGAAGACGTCGCCCAGGCGGTAGAGCAGGTTGACCTGTCGGTACAGGTCGAGCACCTCTTCCGAGAGGCGTTCAACCTGGCGTTGGCTGCCGAGCAGATCCTGTTCCGCGGTCGGATCCCCTTCGCGCGCGGACACGGGCGAACCCCCACTCCGATGAACGGGCCGATCGAAACCGCTTGCGGGTCAGGCGCGCAGTCGGGCCGGCCCGCTGCGGGTGGCCGACGGGCGGGCGATGAGTCAGCGCGGGGGCAGCTCGATCGGGTTGGACTCCTTCGAGCGATCCTTGCCGTCTTCGCCGAGCGCGACCACCGCGAGCACCGTGCGCAGGTCGGACAGGGCCAGGCTGTGCACCGTGCCGTCGACGTGCAGCTCAAAGCTCTCGACGGCGTGGCCGTCGGCGTCGAACCGCGTCCCGCGCAGCGCAAAGCGCTCGATGCCTTCGATCGGCGTCCACGACAGGTGGGCCACGCCGGCCTCGATGCGGTCGATCGCCAGCGCAGGCGCGGGCACGAAGCCGGTCTCGCGCACGCAGTCCATGCACTCAGGCATCGAGTCGGTCTGCGCCTGATCGGTCGGCGAGAAGCCGGTCTCCCGGACCTCGTCGATGCCGTCGTCGGCGGGTGGCTCCTCGGCGGCGCCGGGATCTTCCTTGGGCGTGGGCAGCAGCACGCGCGGGGTGACCGGCTCGATCACCTTCATGCCCTGCTGCTGCTGTCCCTGATGCATCGACTCGGCGTCTTCGGGCGCGCCACAGCCGATGGAGAATTGGACCACGCACCCCGCGACCAGCAACCACATCGCCGATCGACTCCGCGTGTGCCCCGTCATGCCAAGCCCCCTTCCCAATCCAGCGCGCGGACGGCGCCGCAGCGCAACCTCGTCGGCCACCACCGGATGGGGCCCGTCGGCCTCACCCGGCCGCGGTGTCGTTCACCGCGTGACCCTCGGACACGGCATCATTCCTGGTCGGTCGGTGTCAAGCCGGTGTACACCGCGAAGACGCCGACATCGTCCAGATCGACCGCGCGGGCTTCGATCTCGGCCGAGCGCGCGCGGATGAAGGCAAACAGCTCGTCGCGGAACGCCTCGACATCCTCCGGCCGGCCGCGGAACGAGAACGTGCGCGCCGCAGCGGAGTCGGGGGCGTCGGTGAGGAAGCGGCGTCGCACCGTCTCGGTGACCGCTTCGAGGTGTTCGTAGAGCGCGTCGACCCGCGACTCCCAGCCCGCGTCGCTGTGCAGGTCGGTGTACTCGGCGACGATCTTGTAGGTGGCCCGCCCGCCCGGTCGCGCCGGCACCTTCTCGATGCGCTTCTCGGCGAGCAGCGCCTTGAGCGCCAGCCGCGTGCCGTCGAACTCATTGCTGTGCGGCAGCCGCTCGGCCAGCTCGTCCATCGTCATCGGACGCTGGCGAAGCAGGTCTTCGATGCGCCGCATCAGGTTGGTCTCGGTCTCGCTGAAGAAGCCGCCCTTGTTGAAGCGGGCCGACAGCGCCTTCACCGTGCGGGTCGACTTGCCGAAGATGATCGAGATCAGGTTGATCGTCGAGTGCTTGCGCTTGGCCTCGCGCCACAGCGCCAGCGTCATCATGTCTTTGATGGTGTCGAGCGGGTAGTTGAAGTCGACTGCCAGTTTGACCGCCGGGTAGAACGACGCGAACAGGATGCGCAGCGCGTACTCGGGGTAGGGGATGCGCTGCGGCGCCGTGTCTCTGGCTTGTCCCTGCATGCAACCTCGCGTCGGTGCCAACCTCAACCGGCCAGCAGTGTACAGGGACTCCTGCCGTCGTGCACAAGTTTATCCGGCAGCCCCGGCCGTTCGTGGGCTGGCGACGCGGCCGCGATGCTGACACGCGCAGCCAGAAGTTCGCGTCACCCGGCAGTCAGCGGTAGCATCCCACCGATCAGGCGAATGAGGTGAGTCGATGAGCAGGCCAGACCCGAATCTGGTGGCCCGCCGCCCGATGGCCCAGGCCCGGGCGGGCATCGCGCGGGCCCGCGGCCGCGACGACGGCGCGAGCGGCGTGTGGCAGCTGTTCACCGCTGACGGGGCGCTCGATCTCGACATCCTGCATCGCCTGGTCGAAGCGGCCGAGGCGATCAGCGAAGGGCAGGGCTACTCGGGCAACGGCGGCGAGACCTTCTTCGGCACGACCATCCTGACCTTGGATCTGGCCCGCGCGCCGCTGGCCGATGCGCGCACGCCCACGCTGGTGACCCGCCTCGCCGGGTTGCTGCTCGACGACGCGCGCGCCCGGCGCGTGGTGCGCGATCGCCTCTACCGCGAGCTGGCCCGCCTGCTCGGCCCTGACACGCCGGCCGACTTCGAACTCACCGCCACGGCGACCTGCGAAGGCATGGCCATCCGGTTGGTGGCCGATCTGGAGGCCCCGCTCCGCGCTCGGGCCGGCGAGCGCCCATGACCGGCGAGCGGCGAGGTGACTCGCCGCCCGGCCCGCCGTCGGCGCTGGAGACGCTCTACTCGCAGAAGGACGTCGCGCGCCTGACCGGCGCCACGCTCGACCAGCTTCGGCGCTGGAACCGCACCGGCCTGCTGCCCGCGCGCTCGCAGGAGTCGGGTGGGCTCTGGTACGCCTTCCCGGACGTGGTCGCTGCGCGCACCGCGATCGATCTGATCGGGCAGGGCGTGACCGCTCGACAGGTGCGCGAGGCGGTCGAGACCGTGCGCGACTGGCGGCCCGATCTGGCGCATCCGCTCGCCGCGCTGCGGCTGTTCTCCGACCGCGGCAAGCTGGTGCTGCGCCTGGAGGGCGATCTGGTCGAACCGCGCTCGGGCCAGCTCATGCTCGACCTGCCGGTGGCCCCGCTCATCCAGGCCGCGGGCAAGGTGATCGCGGTTCGCCCGGTGGCCAAGGTTGAACCCGCCCGCGAGCCGGTCGACGCCGAGGGCTGGCTGGAAGCGGGCCTGCGCGCCGAAGAGTGCGGCGATCCCGAAGCGGCCGAGCGCGCCTACCGCAAGGCGCTGGCCTGCGACCCGACCTATCCCGGCGCGCTCTTGAACCTGGGCAATCTGATCTACGCCCGCGGCAAGACGCGGCCGGCCTGCGAGCTGTACCGCGCGGCGACCCGGGCGGCGCCCGATTACCCACAAGCCTGGTACAACCTGGCCAACGCGCTCGATGATCTGGGCCACGCCGACGCCGCGGTGCGGGCCTACGCCACGGCGCTGGAGCTTGACCCGGGCTACGCCGACGCGCACTTCAACCTGGCGCTGCTCTGGGAGAAACAAGGTCAGCGCGAGCAGGCCGGGGTGCACTGGCGGGCGTATCTGCAACTCGACCCGGACAGCCCGTCGGCCAGCGTCGCGCGCCGCTTCCTGCAAGCGCCGCAGCCATGAGGGCGGGGGCAAGCGACATTGCGAGCGTGCGGCGCTTCGTGCTAGCAGAATCGGCACGCGCGCAGCGCGCCCCATGGTGGCGAAGAGGCGAAACGAGTTGATGTTCAACCGCCCGTGTCTGGCCCCCCACGGCGATGATGGCGCTGGCGCGTCGAGCCTCGCCGACGCGCAGTTCATCGACCGCGTCCTGGCGGATCGCTACCGCATCGAGCGGCGCATCGGCGGTGGGCCGCTTGGGGCGGTCTTCCGCGCCGAGGACCGCCGCGAATACCGCCCGGTGGCGGTCAAGATCTACACCGCCGACCTCGACCCCGACGGCGATGGCGCGCGCGGTCTGCTGGCGGACGCCGAGGCCGCCGCCGCGCTGATGAACCCGAACATCCTGCCCACGCACGACGCGGGGGTGGTCGCGCGGCACCTCTTCCTCGTCGAGCCGCTGCTCGCCGGGCAGAGCGTGGCCCATCGGCTGGAGCAGCAAGGCCCGCTGCCCCCGGCGGCCGCGGTGCGGGTGGGCCTGGAGCTGCTGCTCGCGCTCGACGCCATGCACCGGCACGACCTGCTGCACCTCGACCTGAAGCCCGAGAACGTCTTCCTGGTGCGCGACCCGGTCGGCATGGAGCGCGCGGTGGTCGCCGGCATCGGCCAGCATCGCCTGCTCGGGCTCGAAAACGCCGGCGAGCGCGACGGCAAGGGCTGCCGGGCGCGGCCCGAGTACCTGACGCCCGAAGCCGCTGCTGGTCGGCCCAACGACGCGCGCAGCGATCTGTATCTGGTGGGGCTGCTGCTCTTCGAGATGCTCACCGGCCGCCCGCCGTTCACCGGCAGCGACTTCGCCGCCGTGCGCCGCCGCCAGGTGATGGAGCGCCCGCTGAGCCCCAAGCTGGTGCGGCCGCAGGCCAATATTCCCGAGGGCCTCTCGCGGCTGGTCATGGCCTGTCTTGAGAAGTCGCCGGCCAAGCGCCCGGCCTCGGCGGCCGAGCTGACCCGCGCGCTGGAAGAGGTCGCGCGCAAGGACACCGGCGGCGCGGTGCAGCGCCCGCGCTTCCGCGCCGCGGCGCTGGCGGCGATGAACGCCGGGCTCGATTCGATGAGCGGCTCGGTCGACGAGCCGCCGCCGTTTGCGCCCATCTCGGCCGAGCCGCCGCCCGCTCCGCCGCCCTCGAATCTGGATGTGAGCGCGCTGCTGTCGAGCAAGCGCGAGATGGCGTCGCCGCTCATCTCCGCGCCACCCGCGGCGCGCCCGGTGACGCTGCCCATCGTCTCGGCGCCGCCGGAATATGAGGGCCAGACGCTGGTCGACACCGGGTTCAGGCCGCCACCGACTTCGGCCGATGAGATCACCGCGGTCAGCGGCGCAGCGCCCACCGCGTCGCCCGAGCTGGCCGACACGCTGCGGCTCGATCGCGACGCGCTGGCGGCGCATCGGGCGGCGATCGCGGCCGAAGGGGCGCGCCAGCCCACCGAGGTGATGTTCAAAGCGGCGACACCGGCAAGAGCCGCGGCCGAGGCTGTCGGATTGGCGCCGCGGCGCGTCGCCGAGCTGGACGCCGCGACGGTCAAGGCCATGGTGGCCGCGCGCACCGAGAGCGCCAGCGCGCCCGCCGATGAGATGACGGTGGTGCAGACTCGCCCGGCCGTGCGCGCGGTTGAAGCCGCGGCGGCGGCGACCGCCGCGCAGGCGTCCGAAGCCGGTGCACCTGAGCCGGAAGCGGGTCCCGCGGAGCCGGCGGCCGAAGCGAGCGCCGCAGCGCCGGCGGCTGAAGCGAGCGTGGCGGAAACCGCGGCTGAAACCAGCGCGCCGGCGCCCGCGGCCGGAGCGAGCCCGCCCGAGGAACCCCCCGCCGCGACCGAAGCTCATGATGCGTCGGAGTCGCTGCCGCCGCCATTGGCCGAATCCGATCAAGGCGACCAGTGGTTCGTCGAGTCGCCTGAGCAGCTCGACCGCGCGGCGGTGCCATTCGACGACCTGCCCGACGAGGCGCCGAAAGAGCGCAACCTCTTCCCTTACGTCATCGGCGTCGTCGGCGTGATCGCGGCCCTCGTGGTCTTCTTGCTGCCTTCGGGCGAGAAGCCGTCGCCGACGCCGCAGAAGGACGCCGAGGTCACGCGCATCGCCATCGGCACCCCCAAGGCGCCCGACGCAGCGCCGGTGGTGCCCGACGCGAGCCCGCCCGACGCCGCGCCGCCCGACGCCGCGCGCGACGCCGGTTCGCCGACGGCGGCGCTTGAGGTGCAAGCACGCCAGGCCCTGACCGATGGCCGCCTCACCGGCGACGAGGGCCTGGTCGGCGTCGTCGGCCGCCTGCGCACGCTCGACGCGCAGAACGCCGTCGCGCAGGCGCTGGCGCCGCGGGGCGCCGAACGCCTCGAAGCCACCGCGCGCACCGCGTTGGCGGAATCCCGCTTCGCCGATGCCCGCGAGGCGGTGCAGGGCGCGCTCGCCCTGGTGCCGGCCGCCCCCAAGGGCGCCAGCCTGCTGCGC
>JAGQJJ010000896.1 GCA_020430675.1 Myxococcales bacterium | reverse complement strand
GACCGGACGGGATCTGGCCCACGCCCGTCCACCGACGGGCCACACCCGCTGACCGTGCGCCCGCGGCCCAGCACGTCGGGTGGCATGGAGTCTGCTATGCTCCGCGCGCATGGCCCTCGGCCCCATGGTCCTCAACCTCACGCTCAGGAGTGCCCTCGATGCCCGCTGAAAAGAACCTCGCGCTCTCCCACCTTTACGCGCTGCTCGTCGGCTTCAACTTCGACGGCGCGCCCACGAACCCCAAGCTGCCACCGCTCAAAGGCATGGTGAACGACGTCGTCGCCGCATGGCGCCTGCTGCTGGGCGTGGGTCTCTGGCCCGAACACGCCATCCTCGTCACCGACCAGCCCACCGCGGACCTGGAAGCGCGGCTCAAAGCCGAAGGGCTCTGGCGGCAAGGTCTGACGCTGAAGACCAACGAGCAGCTCGACGACGCCGTGATGAGCATGAAGCGACTGATCGACCGGGGCGAGGCCGACACGCCGCGCGTTGCCACTCGCCTTCTGCTGAGCTGGAGCGGTCATGGCGGCGTGCTGGACAAGGACGCGCAAGGCTTCGCCGCGCCCGCGGTCTTCCCACCGAACGGCGAGCCCTGCCGCCTGCTCGATCTGTTGGACGGCCTGCTGCTGCCTTTTGCCGGGCGGCCCACGGACGCGCCGCCACCGATCGTGGCCTTCTTCAACGCCTGCCACACCGCCAACTGGGTCAAGGTCGGCCGCCGCGGCGACCGGCCGGTCAGCTTCGATGAGCTGGGCGTCGCCGCTTTTGGCGCGTCGACCCCTGAGGCCATCGCCAGTGAGGTGCAGATCGACGGTCACTGGCGCACCGTCATGAGCTGGGCGACAACAAGCCTGCTCTCGCGGTTCGAGGTCGATGAGACCGGCGGGCTGAAGCTCAGCTACGCCCAGCTCTACCATCGCATGCTCACCCTGCTCGGGGCGATCGATGTCAAGGACGAGCCCTTGATGTTCATCCCGATGGGCGAGACCAACCTGGCCATTCTGCGCGGGCGCGCCGATCTGAGGCTCGATCCCAAACAGCCGAAGCCGGGACACGGGGTCGAGATCTACCCGACCAACCCCTTCCACGCCCGGAAGTATGACATCGACGCCGGTGGCAAGCCCGTGGGCGTGTTCGTCGCCACCGGCCCCGCCGGAGGGAAGACGAGGGACCCATCCTGTTCCACCGAGAACTATCAGTTCGATAGCTATGCTTTCCATGGCTTCGGCACCAACTCGACCTTCACCATCGATCCCAACGGGGTGACACCGACCGACGTCGACATGACCCAGCCGATGCCCACCGGCTGGCCTGACTTGACCGGCACCACGGTCCACAAGCAGCCCGCCTGGAAGAACAACGCGGGGACGAGCGCCGCATATACCCATGTGATCTCTGATGGCACAAACACGATCTACATGGATCTGGCCGGCACCACACTGAGGTTCTACGCCAACACCACGAACCAGCCCAGCTTGTTCGCCGGGAACGCGAAGCTGACGTTCACCTACAACAAGCATGGCAAGTCACTGGCCAGCTATACCTGGATCGCTTCATGATATCGGCAGCGAATGGCACAGCCGAAAACCGAGCGGCGGCGCCGCGTGGTGCGGGGGGAAGCCATAGCGCGCGCCGGCGAGCGTCTGCTCGGGCGCGCTGGAGTAGGCGCCGCCTTTGACCACGCAGAAGCCCTCGTCGGCGATGGCTTCGTCGACCGGCACCAGCCGGCCGGCGTCGAGCCGCGGCCCGTCGCGGCGGTAGGCGTCGAGGCACAGGTCGCGCACGTTGCCGGCTTGCCCGCGCACGCCGTAGGGGCTGACGTCGAGCGGGAACGCGCCCACCGCGACCACGCCGGGGCTGCCCGGTCGGCTGCGCGCGGTCATGGCAAACGTGGCGTCGCAGTGATCGCCGAAGCCATGGCGGCGGCCGTCGACGCCGCGGGCGGCCTTCTCCCATTCGACCGAGTGCGGCAGCCGCCACGGCAGGCCGTCGCGCGCCGCGCGCCACGCGCAGAAGGCGCGCGCCGAGCGCCATGAGATCGAAGTCACCGGGCCATCGGGCAGCCAGGTCATGCCATCGGCCGCGTCGAGCGCAAAGCGCCCGGCGGCGTCGCGGCGGTAGGCGAGCGGTCGATCGGCCGCGTTGAAGGCGCGGGGCGCGTGCGCCAGCGCCTCGGCCTCGCGACCGTCGTCGACCAGCGCGTCGAGCCATTCGATGTATTGCGCGTTGGTGACCGGGTCGCGGCCGATGGCAAAGGCATCGACAAAGACGCGGCGCTCGGGCAGGCCATCGGGCGCGCCCGGATCGCCGGCGATGAACCAGCCGGCGGGCACCTGCACGGTCTCATCATCCAAGCCGCCCGCCGGCGGGAGCCAGATGGCAGTGGGCGCCGTGTCACCGGGGCGGATGCCATCCCACCGGCCGTG
>JAGQJJ010000895.1 GCA_020430675.1 Myxococcales bacterium | reverse complement strand
CGCGCGTGCTGCCGCTCGACACGCTGCGCGCCCGCCTCGCCGAGCACTCGCCGACCGCGGACTGCGCCGCCCGCATCCGCGGCGAGGGCCCCGACGCGCCGCTTTTTGCCGTGCACGGCGCGGTGGCCCATATGTACGCGCCCTTGCTCGGCCGCGGCCAGCAGCATCGGCGGCGGGCGGTGCTCGCCTGCATCGACGCCACGCTGCAAGCGGCGGTGCGCGATGCCCGGTGGCTCAATGGCGCGGTCTGGCTGCCGCCCGAGAGCCCGGACACCGACGGCCTCCGCGTCGATCAGGTGCGCTTGGGGCTGCGCGAGGCTTTTGCCCGCGCCATTCCGGTGCACCGACGCGATCGCCTCGAACAGAAGCTGCGCCGCATCATCGATCACGGCCCGGTGCGCCGCAGCGGCGACGCGGTGCTCTTTGCCGCCGCCCGGTGGGTCTTTGCCGATCCCAGCCGGGGCGAGCGCGACCCGCTGGTCGCCAGCGGCGGGCTGACCGGCGGCGCGATGCAGGTTCCCTTCCTCATCGCATCGACGGGGTTGTCCGACGTGGCCGAGAGCGGGCTGCGCACGGCGCCCATCGAGCTGGCGGACCTGGCGCCGACGGTGCTCTCGCTCGTCGAGGCGCCGGAAGAGGTCATCGCGCGCTATGAACGGCCGCCGGCGGTCGTGTGGCAGAAGGCGCCCACCCGGCGGCTGACCTTCAATCGCGCCGATCGCCGCATCGGGGTGCCTCATTCCAATCCCGGACCCGTCGTGCATTGGGAAGAGACCGCCGACGAGATGGCGCTGTCGCTGACCGAGCCGACCGAGCTCTGGCCCGCCGACGCGGTGCGCATTCGCCTGGGTGACCGGGTCTTTGAATGGAAGCCGGCGACTTCGGCCTTTGGCATCGAGAGCCCTTGCACCTACGAAGAAGCCGACGGCCAGCGGGCGTGGCGATGCCATGTGGCGGTCGATCGGCGCACCCCGAAGCTGTGGGTGACCGCCGTCGAGCGCCGCGCCGCGCCGGGTGCGGAAGGCACCGTGCACTCGGTGGCGCCGGCCATCATCGGCGACGCCGCGCCGGAGTGGAAGGCGCCGCCCGAGGTCGTCTGCGCGGACGCCGACAAGCTGCGGCTCAAGGCGCCGGTGGAAGACGCGCTGGGCGTGGCGCGGCTGGAGGTGTTCCCGGCCGATGATGACCTGGCCGCGCCCGATCGCATCCCCGGCGCGCTCACCGCGACCGCGGCCCTCGGCGCGCTGCAGCCCTGGCCCGTGTGCGCCGAAGACGCTTTCACGCCCGCCTGCCAGTATCCGCCGCTCGCCGCCACCACCGAGCCGGTGGCCGTGCCCTTCCCCGCCGTGTGGCTGAAGCATCTGCGCAAGGCCCGCGAGCTGCCCGACAGCCGCCCGATCGACGGCGCGGTGGTCAAGGCGCGCTTTGCGGCCGCCGAGGGGCGCGGCGCGGCGCCTGAGCGCGCCTTCCTGATGGTGCGGGCGTGCAATCTGGCCGGCAAATGCACCGCGCGCGCGCTGCTCAGCGACCGCGACTACCAGGACCGGCTCGCCGCCGGCTGTCCGTGATCCACCTGCCGACGGCCGCCGGAGGCCGCGTGGAACATCTGGTGCGCACCGGCAGCGTCGCGCCACGTGGCACGCTGCTGGCGCGGGTGCATCCGGCCGAGGGACCGCCCGAAGAGATCGTCGCGCCATTCGACGGCCTGGTCGCCATTCAGCGCCTTCGCGGCGGCCAGGCGCCGCAATACGCGCGCATCATCGGCCTGCGCCGCGTGGTGCTCGCGACCATCGCGGGGCGCGTCACCTGGGTCGCCACGCTGGGCCCGGTCGGCGTGACGACGCTGATGGCGCTGCTCGACACCCCCCAGGGCGTGCGCCCGCATCGCGCCGGGCAGGCGGGTTTTGTCGGTGAGCGTTTTGTCGCGCCGGGCCAGCGCGTCGAGCTGGGTCACCCGCTGGTCGAGATTCGCGGCGAAGAGCTGAGCTGACTCACTGCACCGGCAGGGCGTCGATGTAAGCCGCGAAGCGTGCCAGGTCGTCGACGCTCCAGAAGGGACCACCGCGTGGCATGCGCACACCCGCGCCGCCGACCGTAGCCTGCGTGCCCGCGAGCTTGTGATAGATGTAGCTTCGTGTGTGATCGCCGGGTTCGATGCGGTCGAGGTTGGTGCCACCGCCGCGCACATTGATGGTCTGCACGCGAAAGTCATTGCGCAGGAAGACATGGCATCCGCGGCAGTCGACGTCGAAGCGCGCCTGCAACTCCTCAAAAGTAAAGGCGACCGGTGCCGGGCGGCAGGCCGCGTCGTTGGCGCAGTCCGCGTCGTCGCAGTCGATGTCCTCGTCGCCGTCGTCGTCGACGCCGTTGGTGCAGTCCTCGAAGCAGCCGGCGGCCGTGGCGCAGTCGTCGTCCTCGCAGTCGATCA
>JAGQJJ010000894.1 GCA_020430675.1 Myxococcales bacterium | reverse complement strand
TCGTGCTTGCCTCTTGTTCGATGTTCATCTATTTAGATGCTCACCGAAACACCTCGCCCAAGGAGGCCCCCATGCCCGCCGAAATCGCCACCCTCGTCGCGTTCTTCAAAGTGCTCGCCGACGCCACCCGCCTGCGCATCATCGGTCTGTTGGCCATTGAGGAGCGCAGCGTCGACGAGCTGGCCACGCTGGTCGACGTCAGACCGCCGACCGTCTCCCATCACCTGGCCCGGCTGAGAAAGCTGGGCCTCGTCTCACTGCGCAGCGAAGGCAATACCCACTGGTATCGCCTTGAAGTGCAGGCCATCGAGCAGCTCGCGCGCCAATTGCTGGCCAGCGACGGCCTCGCGAGCATCGGTGACGAGGTCGAGGCCGCGTCGGAGGATGAGTTTGCGCTGAAGGTCAAGCGCACCTTCATGGAGGGTGATCGCATCACCCAGCTGCCCAAGCAGTGGCGCAAGAAGCTCGTGCTGGTGCGCCATGTGGCCCAGCAGTTCGAGGCCGACCGCGTCTACACCGAGGCCGACCTGAAGGCGATCATCGCGCCCATTCACGCCGACCACGTCACCTTGCGGCGCCTGATGGTCGACGTGGGTTGGATGGTGCGCGACAAAGCCGGTCGCGAGTACCGCCTCAACCCCGACCGCGTCGGTGAGCTGGTCTGAAGGGTCAGCCCTTCTGATCAGCCGCCGCGCGGGCGGCATCGATGACCCTGTACAACTGCGCCATCACCGCGTCGGGCGGCCCGGCATCGGGCCACTCGGCCACCTGCAGCAGCCCCAACCCATAAGGCAACATGCCCTTCGTGGCGCCAAGCGCGACGATCGGCACCACCTTCTGGCGCGTCTCGCGCATGTGCGCGATGGCCGCCTGAACCTCATTGCGCAGATACCAGGCCTCATCGACCTGCGGGGTGATCAGCAACAGGCTGACGAGCGCGTTGGCCTGCGCGGCCGGCACGATCTCATCCCACACATCACCGGGCAGCAGCTTCTCCTGATCGAAGAAGACGGCATACCGGTCGACCAGCCGCTCGTAGATGACCCGTGCCAGCCCTTCGGCGGCGCGTGGATAGGCCAAAAACACATCAAATACGCGGTCGACGCGGCCTTTGGGATCGCGCGGGTCGATCCAATCGCCGCGCGGCAGCGCCAGCGCCGGATGCTCAACGCCGCCCCGGTCGACCGAATACAGCGTCAACGCCTGCCGGCTGCGCAGCGCGGTCTGAACGGTCACGCCCAGCAGCGACGGCGGCCCGTCGTACAGAACATGCCATCGCGCCTCGGGAAAGGCATGATCCACCCGCGCCAGCATGGCCGCGAGCGGGACGACCAACGACTCGGGGGGCACCGTGCCCCCCCGCCAATTGACGTCAGTGGGTGAGATCACCACGCGGGCATGCCCGAGCGTCGCAGCCTTCCGTTTCACGCGCGGCGCGCCCAGGTCGAGATGCACCACGACATCGGTCGCGGCCGCGTCCGGCGGATCGAGCGCCGGCGAAACCTTGAGCGCGTCGTCCGAGACCCCGGCCAGGTCTTCCGGCCGCATCGGGCGCCACCGCGCCGACCGGGCAAAAGGCTCCGGGTCGAAGAAAAAGAGGCGACGACGCGCATGGCGGCGGTGCAGCTGTGCCACGCACCACGCGAGCATCGGCGCGGGCGCGCGCGAGACGATCGCCACATCGCCGGTCACCTTGGCCGAGATGCCCTCGACCAGCTTCGAGACACGCCGCGCGATCCAGCGCCAGTCAGGATCTGTTGGCTTGCGATCCCATACCTCGGGCGCCACCTCGATCTCGAGGCAATGGATCACCTCGCCATGCGCACCGACGGCCTCGCGGGCCACATGCTCCTCTTCGCCGAGCGCGATCACGATCAGCGGCCCGAGCTTTGCGCGCCCTGGGGCCGGCGGCGCCGGGGACGGTGGGCCATGATTGTTGATGGTCACCGACCCGTGCACGACGCCCACCGAGCCCTGCGAGACCGAACCGATATTGACGGTGTGCCCCGCGCCCGCCAACGGCGGCAGCGGTGTCTCGGGTGCGACCACCGGCGGCTGGCCGCGCACCGTCCGCGCGGCGGCGGCAAACTCCTTGGCCTCGACCCTCGGCGCGGCCAGCTTCGCGGCGTTGTCGAGCCAGATGGCCAGCGGCGGGTCTTCGAGCCCGATGAGCCGCGGGGTGCGCGCCAGCTCCATCAGATCGAAGCGCAGCTGATCGAGCGGCCGGCTGACGGTGGGCAGGCTGTACACAAAGCCGAGCGGCAGGTTCTCAAGCAGCAGGCGCCGGTTCTCCGCGCCGATCAGGCCAGCGCTGATGGCCAGCTCGACCAGCCGCTCGGTCTTGACCGCGCCATGCTTCATGGGGCCGCGACTCCTCAGGTACCGCCCAGAGTATAAGAGGCATGACGCCCGCACAAAAGCGTCATGGGCA
>JAGQJJ010000893.1 GCA_020430675.1 Myxococcales bacterium | reverse complement strand
TCCCGACGCAGGCCGCGGAGCGCCACCGCCAGGCCGCTGGCCGCCCGGCTCAGCAGGAAGAAGTCGCCGCGCTCACGGGCGATCGCCAAGGCGCGCTCGGAAGATTGCCGGCCTTCCTCAAGGCGATTCTGCTCGATCTGCGTCTGGCTCAGCGTCAAGAGCGCGTAGCCAGCGACGCCGATGGCCGCGTCGTCGCCGCCAAGCCCCACCTCGACGGCCGCCCGAGCGCAGTCGATGCTTCGCTGCGCGTCGCCGAGTGCGCTGGCGCCCTGCGCCTCGTACCACAGGACCACCGCGCGGAAGGTGGCCGACGCCTGGTACAGCGCCAGTCCAGCGAGCGACTCCACGCAGCCGAGCAGCTCGGTCCACGTTCCGCCCCGCACCTGCAAGACCGCCTGGGTCAGCCGCAGCACCGCATACGCCAGGCGCCACCGACCCTCGGAGCCGTCGGTCGGCGCCTCGGGCCATGCCATCGCGAGCTGCTCGTAGCAAGCCAGATGAAGGGGCTCGGCGGCCCGGAGCGTGATCAGCGGAAAGACGCGAAACAGCGCGCGGGCAGCGGTCACATGGTCGGGCGTCTCCGCCTTGAGGGCGCGGTGATGGATGGCAAAGTACTGCCGCTCGTCGCGCGCCAGCCGCAAGAGCCGTGGCGTGGTGCGATCGAGCATGGCGGCGAGATCATCGAGCGGGTCGTGGTCGAGGTACCACCCCACGAAGCGTCGCCAGGTGGCCGCCTCTTCGGCGGGCTCGGCGCGAGCCTTCTCCACCGCCAGCGCGCCGATGACATCGAACATCGTGTAACGCAGCCCACCCTCGTCATCGCTGACATTGAGCAGCGAAGCCTGGACCAGCATCTGCAAGGCATCGACGGTCGACGTCTCACCGAGCCGAAGCACGGACTCCGCGGCCGCCAGATCAAAGGGACCATTGAAGACCGCGAGCTGGGCGAAGGCACGCTGGCCATCTTCGGGCAGCAACGACCACGACGCTTCGAGCACCTCGCGCATCGTGCGATGCCGCCGCGACGCGCCCCGCCCGGGGTTGTGCAGCGCGCCGAGCCCCTTGGCGAAGCGCTCGACGAGCTGGGTCATCGTAAGCACCGCGGTGCGCGCCGCGGCCAGCTCGATCGCCAGGGGAATGCCATCGAGGCGCTCGACGATCTGCTCGACCTGGGCGTCCAGTTCGGGCGTGCGTTCGAGGCGCCGGGCCCGCGCCGCCCGCTCGTAGAAGAGCGTCGCCGCCGGCGACGGCCCCTCCGCGTCGGCTTCCGTCGACAGGGGGGCGAGCAGGTAACGGGTTGAGCCTTCGATGCCCAGCCACTCGCGCGAGGTCACGACAAACACGGTCTCTCGCGCGAGCTCGGCGAGCTGCGTCACGACGTCACAGCCGCCGTCGCCGACGACGCTCTCGAAGGCGTCGAGCAGTACGACCATGCGCCCGCGGGCCGAGAGCGCGCGCCCGAGCGCGGCGATCCGCCGAAAGCGCCCGCTGTCGGCGGCGGGCAGGTTGAGGGCAAAGGTCAGCGCGTCGAGCAGATCGGCGGCGTCTCGCGCACCGGCCAAGGGGCAGACCAGCGTTCGGTCGCCCGCTTGTTCAAGCGTCTGCAGGACCGCCATCGCCAACGAGGTCTTGCCCAACCCGCCACAGCCGGTGATCGCCACCACGCCCGGGCCCGCGAGGTGATGGCACAAGGCTTCGATATCGGCCTCGCGTCCAACCAATGAGGCCGTGCCGGCGGCAGCGGACATGGATCTTCTCCTGCGCTGGGATCGATTTTGAGTGGGATGCCATCCGATGCCCGCAACGCCCTGGGCGCGGACCGGACCAGCAAAGCGCGGCAGGGCCGCGTTTCGGCGAACATCGGCCTCGCCGCGCGCCGGGCGCGAGCGGCCCTGGTCGACCGGCGAGAGCGCGCCGCAATCCGCGCAGCAGGTGATCCCCGAGCCACTTCGCCGCGGCTTCACCGCCATTTTGTACTCACCGCGGTCGCCCGCCTCATCGATCGGCCCCGACCACGCTCAACGCGCCGCGCGGGCCCGCGCTGACCCGACGTGCCGCGACCCGGTCTTCGGCGAGCCTCGCGCAGACGGTGGCGCGCAGCGCTTCGAGCGACACGATCTGGTCGATCGAGCCCACCCGCCGCGCGCGTTCGATGTCGTGGATGCGGTCGAACTCGGCCGCCACCTCGGCCGTGGCGCGGGCGCGTGCCTCGGCGTCGCCGCCCGCGGCCTGGGCCCGCCGATGCACCTCGCGTCCGAGCACCACCGTCGCGGCGGCGTGGCCACCGATCACCGAGGCATAGCTGCCTTCCACCGCGATCGCGACCAACCCCGGGTTGAGCGCCTTCGAGAAGACGACATAGGCGCCGCCGTGATAGCGCGAGAGCACCACGAAGACGATGCGCCCATCGAAGTTGGTCACCGCCCGGCCAATCTCGG
>JAGQJJ010000892.1 GCA_020430675.1 Myxococcales bacterium | reverse complement strand
GCATCGAGCAGACGCTGCGCGAGCGCTTTCCTGACGAGGTAGACACCGTCATCTCACGCACGGGACGCGCGGAGATCGCCACCGATCCCATGGGCGTCGAGCTGTCAGACATCTATCTGATGCTGCATCCCATCGAGCAATGGGAGAAGGCATCCGACAAGGCATCGCTGGTCGATGCCATCGAAGCCACGCTTGCCCACGAGGTGCCCGGCCAGAACTACTCGTTCTCGCAACCCATCGAGCTGCGCACCAACGAGCTGATCAGCGGCGTGCGCAGCGACGTGGCGGTCAACCTGTACGGCCCCGATCTCGCCGTGCTGCAAGCCGTCGGCGAACGCATCCAGCAAGTGCTGCGCGGCATCGACGGCGCCGCCGACGTGAACGCCGACGCCATCGCCGGCCTGCCCGCGCTGCGCGTCATCGTCGACCGCCGCGCCGCCGCGCGTTATGGCATCAATGCCTCGGAAGTACTCGACGCCGTCGCCGCCGTCGGTGGCCGCGAGGTGGGCACCGTCTTCGAGGGCCAGCAACGCTTCCCCTTGCAGGTGCGCCTGCGCCCCGAAGCCCGCGCCGACGCCGACGCCCTGCGCGCGCTGCTCATCTCGGCCCCCGGCGGCCAGCGCGTGCCGCTCGGCCAGGTCGCCCAGGTGGTGCTCGACGAAGGCCCCGCCGTGGTCAGCCGCGAGAACGCCCAGCGCCGCCTCACCGTGCAGGTCAACGTGCGCGGCCGCGACCTCGCCGGCTTCGTCGCCGAAGCCCAGGCCCGCGTGCGCGCCGAAGCCGCCCCGCCGCCCGGCTACTTCATCGCCTGGGGCGGCCAGTTCGAGAACCTGCAAGCGGCCACCACCCGCCTCGCCGTCGCCGTCACCGCCGCGCTGCTGCTCATCGGCCTGCTCTTGTTCACCACCTTCGGCCAGGCCCGCCCGGCGCTCATCATCGCGCTCAACATCCCCATGGCCGCCGTCGGCGGCTTCTGCGCCTTGTGGCTGCGCGACCTGCCGCTCTCCATCTCCGCCGGCATCGGCTTCATCGCCCTCTCCGGCATCGCGGTGCTCAACGGCGTGGTCATGGTCAGCTACATCCGCGAGCTGCAACGCGACGGCCTCACCCTGCGCGACGCCACCGAAAAAGGCGCCCGCCTGCGCCTGCGCGCGGTGCTCATGACCGCCCTCACCGATGGCATCGGCTTCTTGCCCATGGCATTGTCCACCACCGCCGGCGCCGAGGTGCAACGCCCGCTCGCCACGGTGGTCATCGGCGGCCTCGTCACCGCCACGCTGCTCACCCTCTTCGTGCTGCCCGCCGTCTACAGCGCGCTCGGTGGAGTGCCGGCGCAGGAAGAGGGCTGAGCCGGAGTCGGCATCGTCAACCCCTAAACGGGGACCGATGCCCCGCACACGAAGCCAGCCTATGGCACACGCCCCGAGAGACTCTGAAGTGGGCCCAGCTCATTGCGGACCGCTTCAACGAACATCGTCAGAAGGCAATCCGCACCGCGCGCCTCGACTCGCCTGATCTCCCCGAGGCATCGCTCGATCACGGCCCCCAACTCGGCCGGTGCGCCAGCAGCGCTGCGACGCGCGTGTCGCCGTCCGGCCCCACCCCCATCACGCGCACCTCGTCGGCCTGGCACACATCGACGAGGTCGGGGGAATGCGTCGTCAGCACGATCTGGAGATCGGGTCGGCCCTTGAGCACCGCGCGGAGCAGCCCCACCAGGGCCTGCTGCGCCCCGGGGTGGAGCGCGCGTTCGGCGTCGTCCATGAGCACCAGACGAGGCGGGTTCGCGTGCAGCACGGTCAACAGGCCCAGCGCGAGCAGCGTGCCCTCGCTCGCCTGGCGGGCCGGCACCCACCCCGGCCCGTCGAACTCCAGCAGCAGCGCAAAGCCGGGCGCTTTCGAGCGAACCTTCCGACGCAGTTCCTGATCATCCACGCGCAGAATCTCAGTGCGCCACCGCTCAATCTTCACCGGGGCTGTCTTCACCTTGCGGAACGTCGGGACGAGCCGGCGCAGATCAGCCTCGATCGCCTCCAGTCGCCCGTCCCGCTCGCCCGCCAGGAACTGCATCATGGTCGGCAGGCCCGCGCCGTCGTATTCCACCCGCGGCAGGCCCGTCACCGCCCGGCTCGGTTGCGCGATCCGACCGGCCTCCAGCCGGAGGCGGACCACCGAGCCCAGCGCCCTGACGGCGGCATCGCCGAAGACCCCCGCCTCACCGTCGCCCGTCGGGTAGCTCACCGTATTGCCGTTGGCGCGGCTGAACGTTGCGCCGGCCAGCGCCCGCGCGCCGTCCGCCGCCAGCATCGCGGTGAAGCGGTCGCCCTGGTCGAAGTCGACCTCAAGCATCAGCGACGACGCATTCGGCCGCCGCATCGCCGATCAGCGCGACCCGGCCCTTGGACCATGCGTCCATCCGGATCTGGCTCACCCGGTCGAAATA
>JAGQJJ010000891.1 GCA_020430675.1 Myxococcales bacterium | reverse complement strand
CCGGCTGAATGATATCGACGTGTGCCCGCGGGATGCCGACGCGCGACAGGTGGACACCGACGGGGATGGGCGCGGGGACGATTGCGATCCGGACGATGATGGCGATGGCACGCCGGATGATGTCGATAACTGCCCACTGATTTTTGCCAGTCAGCGGGACACCGATCAGGATGGCATGGGCGATGCTTGCGATGAGGATGATGACAATGACTCCATCCCCGACGGGGCCGACAACTGTCCGCTGGTGGTGAATCGCAATCAGGATGACCTCGATGCTGACGGGTTGGGCGACCCTTGTGACCCGGATCAGGACGGGGATGGCACGCCCGATGTGGATGATGTCTGCCCGCGCCTTCCGAGCCAGGTGCAGCTTGATACCGATGGGGACGGGCGGGGCGATGCCTGCGAGGATGACGATGACAATGATGGCATCGTCGATGACGATGACCTGTGTCCGCGGGTCTTTGATCCCGATCAGGCGGACCTGGACCGCGATGGCAAGGGCGATGCCTGCGATGAGGATGACGACGGCGACGGAGCGCTCGACGCGGTCGATGGGTGCCCGCGTTTGTTTGAAGAGGCGCAGGTGGATTCGGACGGTGATGGGTTGGGCGATGCCTGCGACGACGATGATGACAATGACGGTTTGCCAGATGAGGTGGACAACTGTCCGACGGTGGCCAATCCCGAGCAGGTGGACATAGACGGCAACGGGCAGGGCGACCGCTGTGAGTCGGCGCCGACGTTGCGCCGGGCGTTTCGGGCGTCGCGCGGGTGCACGCAGACGCCTGGTCGCTCCGGGCCCGCCGGTCTGCTCTGGTTGCTGATCGGCGCTGCGCTGTTGCGCCGGCGCCGCCGGTTGGGACGCCGAGCGGGCCGATCGGGGTCAGCCGAGCACGCTGGGCCAGTTTCGGGAGACAAAAGTGCGCCGGGCGCTGGTCTCGCGCCAGCGCGGGTCGGTGTCGATGCGCACCGCCTGTTCTGAGAAGAGGGCGCCCAGGGTGGTCTCGAGCGCCTGCGTGCGCGCCTCGTCTTCGACCAGCAGCAGGGCTTCGCTCTCCCAATAGCCGGCGGTGATGTCGAGGTTGGCGCTGCCGATGGTGAAGCGCCGGCCGTCGACGCTCATCAGCTTGGCGTGCACATGCGGCAGCACCGTGCCCAGGTCGGCGGCCCAGCCGGGCAGGTCGCGGCGCGCGTAGGCCCAGGCTTCAGCGCCGGCGGCGACGAGCGCGTCGAGGCGGCCGTGAATGACCTCGGTGGCCAGCGCGCGCAGGGCGCCGCCGCGGAAGGGCTGGCGCGCTTCGCCGAAGAGCGGGCGCACATGGCCGACGAGGAAGCGCACCGTCACCCCGCGGGCCAGGGCGTCGATCAGGGCGCTCTGCAGCTCGAATTGCAGCGGGAAGGTATTGACGATGATGACATGCGAGGTGGCGGCTTCGATGAGCGCGCGGTAGGCGTCCAGCGTCTGAGCATCGCGCATGCTCTCGTGCAGCACGAGGCGCACCGCGAGGTCGCCGGGCGGGCCGGGGTCGGGCAGCCGGAAGCGCGTGCCGCCGGCGTCGAGCCAGCTCTCGCGGAACGCGAGGTTCATGGCATGCACGATGGGGCCCTCGACCTCGGCGCCGATATCGAGCCAGGGCACGTCGCGGTAGCTGTGCTCGCGGGTCAGCGGCACCTCGGCGAAGTCGGTGAAGTAGGGCGCGCCCAGGTTGCGGCCGGTGATGCGGCCGATGCGGTCGTCGATGATGAGCAGCTTGCGGTGGTCGCGCTGCTTGAGGCTGCCCAGGTCGGGCAGGGTGAACGGGCGAATGGCGCGCAGCGAGACGCCGCGGTGGGCTTCGAGGGTGGCCAGCGTCGGGTTCTGGCGACCGAGCGCGCCGTGCAGGCTGTAGAGCGAGTCGACCAGCACGAAGACCTCGACTCCGCGATCGGCGGCGGCGATCAGCGCGGCGGCGACGCGCCGGCCGATGGCGTCGTCTTCGAAGATATAGGTCTGCAACGCGATGCGGTGCTCGGCGCCTTCGATCAACGCCAGCAGGCGCTCGCGGGCGACGGCGTTGTCGAATTCGAGGTCGAGTCGCGTGGCCGTGGTGCGCGCGGCGCCGGTCAGGGTGCGCAGGCGGGCGTTGTCGTCTTCGGGCAGCGGCCAGCGAGCGGCGGCCAGGCGGCGGGCGCGGGCTTCGGCCGAGAGCGCGGTCCAGGCTTCGGGCGCGATGGCGGTGTAGCCATGGTCGGGGCCGTCGAGCAGCACCAGGTCGACCTCGACCCCGGCGGTGCGCAGGTGGCGGGCGACGCGAGCGAGCCGGATGGGCGCGGCGCGGTCGGGCAGGTCGTCGGGGTGGCCGTCGCGCAGCACGGTGCCGGCGTCGAGCAGGGCTTCGACCGGCGTGCCGCGCCAGCGGGCGCGCAGGGCGCGGCAGGGGCGGCGGGCGTCGAGGCGCACGGCGAAGAAGCGA
>JAGQJJ010000890.1 GCA_020430675.1 Myxococcales bacterium | reverse complement strand
CGTGGCGTGGGCCGAAGCGCTCCACGGCGACGATCTGCGCCCGCAGCACGACGCCCCGCCACCGCCGGGCTGGCAGCCGGTCGCGCGCCAGCGGCCGGCGGCGCAACCCGATCCGCTTCCGGTGCCCACGCTTCGCCATCTGGCCTACCGACGCACCTGGCGACGTGAGGCGCCGGGCCTGCGCCGCGTGCGGCCCGCCACCAGCGCCGTGCAGATCTTCGACGCCACCGGCCTCGCCGCCGTCGAGCGCGCCAGCGGCCGCCTGCAATGGCAGCGCCTTGGCCTTCGCCCGGCCCCAGGACGCGCGCTCAGCTTTGCGTTGGATGACGACGAACGCCTCCACGCCCTCGACGCCGCCGGCCGCTCGCGCTGGTTCGCCGAGGCGGTGTGGGGCGACGCCGCCGCCCATGACATCCGCCGCCACGGCGACCGCGTGGTGGTGATGACCACCGAGCGCGACGTCATCGGGCTCGACGCCGCCGACGGCCGCCCCCGTTGGCGCCACGCCATTCACTACGGCACCGTGGTCGGCACCGCCGCGCATGGCCCCATGCTGTGGCTCACCGGCGAAGACGGCTTCTTGCATGGCCTCGACGTCACCGATGGCCGCCCGCGTTTTGTCGTGCGACTGCCCGGCGACGCCGAGGGCGGTCCTCAGCTCGTGCCCGGCGGCATGCTGGTCGGCACCAACCGCGAACCGGACCGCGCGTCCATGCTCACGTTGCACGACCCGCTCTCGGGCAGGGCGCGCTGGTCGCGCCCGCTCGACGGCGCTCTGCTTGGCGCACCGTTGTGCACCGATGATCGCACCGTCGCGCTGCTCGATGATGGCCTGCAGGCGCATGTCGTCCTGCTCGACCTGGCGACCGGCAAGATTTGCTGGCGACGCCCGCTTGACGACGCCGACGACGCCCCGCAAGCGCAGCTTCTCGACGGCGCGATCTGCCTCAAGTCCACCGCCGGCGACCTCACGGTGCTCGAAATCGAAGACGGCGCCCTGCGTTGGAGCCTGCCCGGCGACGATCCGGACCGCGCTCTGCGGGTCAACGCGCCCATGGTCAGCGCCCGCGGCCTCTGGTTGCTGCCGAGCACGCGCATCCGTGCCATCGACCCACGCTCGGGCCGAGTCGTGCACGCGCTCGACTGCGGCGACCTGGTGCCTGATTGGATGCATGTCTGGCCCGAAGGCGACCTGATCATCGCCGAAGACGATGCCGTCGCCTGCTACCTGCTGGCCGGGCACCTGGCGGTGGTGAGCTGACCGCGGTGGGCGCAAGCCCGGTCAGACGCCGAGGAACAGCCGCTTTCCGAACGCGACCGACAGCTCGGCCTCGAAGATCTTCCGTGCCGCGCCCTCGATGTCGTAGTTCACGCGGTGATACTCGAAGCGCCGCTCATCGGTGTCATAGATGGCGCAGCAGGCCCGCGTATCGTAGTCGCGCGGCTGTCCCACGCTGCCGACGGTGATGATGTACTTGCGCGACGGATCGAGGCTGAAGCGCGTATTGAGCACCTCTTCGGCCGTCTCGGCGTCGTAGCTGAAGCTCTTGCACAGGTGCGAGTGGCCGATGAAGGTCACCGGCGTCTGCTCCTCGAAGGCCGCGACGACGTCGCGCATTTGATCGAGCACAAAGATGTATTCGAATTCTTCGAGGGCGAGTGGCGAGCCATGGCAGAAGTTGATGCCATGGGATTCCATATGCGCGTTGTACGGCAGGGCGCACAGCCAGGCCATGTTCTCTTCCGAGAGCTGGCGAGCATGCCAATCGAGGGCCTCGCGGGCCGCGGCCCGGTAGTAGCTGTAGTCCATCCGGCCGCAGACCGCGGCGTCATGATTGCCCAGGACGGTGACATCGGCGTACTTGCGAACCAGGTCGCAGCACTCATCCGGCTGCGCGCCATAGCCGACCACGTCTCCGAGGCAGGCGAGGTAGTCCACAGGCAGGCGATCGTACACGCTGAGGGCGGCCTCAAGGGCCTCCAGGTTCGCGTGTATGTCGGAGATGATCCCGATCTTCATGGTGGTCCTTCGCCAGACGCGACGTACGTGATTCAACGAACGGGTTCGCCCGAAGGTCGCAGAAACCGAGCTTGACTATGTCAAGTCCAGCGGATCGGTCCCCCCGTAAACCCCAGCCCCCATCACGAGCCGCAGCCGATCGGCCAGCGAACCGGCCATCGCCGTCGCCGCCGGCAGCTCATCCAACGCCGTGTCGGGCACCGGGTGTCCCCGATCCATCAAGTACAGAATCGCGGCCCAACGCAAGGGGGGATCGCTCTCAGTCATCGCATCGGCAAAAAACGCCGCGAATGCTTCTGGATGTTCCACGGCAGCCGGCACCGCCACCACCAGCTCATCAGCCGTCATGACGCCCAGCGCCTCAAAGAGCGCGGGCGCGTAGAGCGCCTCGCCGCGGCGCAGCAGCTCGGCGACCGCGTCGGCACGCTCACCCGGTTCGTCCAG
>JAGQJJ010000889.1 GCA_020430675.1 Myxococcales bacterium | reverse complement strand
GGGATCAGCAGCGGGCCCTCGGCCGAGGTCGGCGCGCACAGCACCCCGCCGCCGCGGCGGGCGAGCAGCTCGGCCCGGTGGCGGATGCGCACGGCGTCGGCGCTCCAGCCGGGCATGGGCTCGTCGGCGAGCAGCAGCACCTTCATCGGGCGGCTCCGGCGCGGGCGTGGCGCAGGGCCTCGGCGGCGTTGTACGACGAGCGCACGAAGGGGCCGGCGAAGACGTGATCAAAGCCCAGCGCCTGGCCGTGGGCGCGATAGACCGCGTAGGCCTCTTCTTGCAGGTACTCGACCACCGGCACATGGCGAATCGAGGGCCGCAAGTACTGCCCGATGGTCACGATGCGCACGCCGGCTGCGCGCAGGTCGTCCATCAGCGCAAAGACCTCGTCGCGCTTCTCGCCCAGGCCCACCATCAGCCCGCTCTTGACCACCACGTCGGGATGCGTCGCCGCGACGTGGCGAAGGGCGCCCAACGACCAGGCGTAGCGCGCCCGGGGTCGTACGCGACGGTACAGGCGCGGCACGGTCTCGACGTTATGGTTGAAGACGTTGAGCGGCCCGCTGGCGAGGTGGTCGAGCGCGGCCAGATCGCCACGAAAATCGGGGGTCAGCACCTCGATCACGCCCTCGGGCAGCCGCTGGCGCAAAGCGTCGACGGTGGCCCGGAAATGGGCAGCGCCGCCGTCGGGCAGGTCATCGCGATCGACGCTGGTCACCACGACGTGCTGCAGACCCAGCTCGACCGCCGCTTCGGCCACACGGCGCGGCTCATCGGCGTCCAGCGCTCGCGGCACGCCGGTGTCGACCGCGCAGAAGCCGCAGGCCCGGGTGCAGATGTCGCCCATGATCATGAACGTCGCCGTGCGCCGCGCGAAGCACTCGGCCAGGTTCGGGCAGCGCGCCTCTTCGCAGACGGTGTGCAGCCCGCTCGTGCGCATCAACCGCTGGACGGATCGGACGCGCTCGCCTTTGCCGATCGGCCGCTTGAGGAAGTCGGGCAGACGCAGCGCGGCCCGGTCGCGACCGAAGCGATCACCCGGCGGGTGAGCGGGCAGAACAGGCAATTCTTCTCCGCGCATCCGCGCTCCTCAAATCAGGTGCAAACCGGCGCCGCGTGTGTTTCATAGACGCAATCGTCGGCGCAAACAAGACGCGCTTGACATCGCGGGGGGGCGTCCATATCCTGCCGCGACTTTTCGGCGGGGGCCCGTGCGCCAGTCGCTCGGCCCAGAACCGCAAGACGTGAGGTGGTGGTCTTTTGAGCCAGCAGGAACTGCAGCTTCGTCCGCTCGAAGTCATTGTCGACGGTGACAATGTCGAGCGCGCCATCAAGGCGCTCAAGCGCAAGGTCGCGACCGAGGGCATCTACAAAGAGCTGAAGCGGCGGCGCTTCTATGAGAAGCCGTCGGTCAAGCGCAAGCGCAAGCAGCGCGAGGCCGAGCGCCGTCGGCGCAAGGAGCGGCGTCGCGCCATTCGCGCGCGCAGCCGCAAGGGCAAGCGCTAAGCATCGTGTTGTCGGGATACGACGGGGTCAAGGTCTTCACCGCCACCAAGGCGCTCGAACGAGAGCACCTCGGCGAAAAGGTCACCGCCTGGATCGAGCGGCATCGCGATTGCGTGATCGTCGATACGACGGTCTGCCAGTCGAGCGACCAGCAGTTCCACTGCCTCTCGATCGTCATCTTCTACCGCAACAAGTAAGCGCTGCTGCCGGCCGCGCGGGTCAGCCCGCGTCGGCCTCGCATTCGGCGCCATCGCTCGGCAGCCGGCCGGCATCGGTCGCGGCCACGTCCGCATAGCGCAACGGGCGTGCGGTCCACTTCAGCACCAGCGTGCATTCGGGTTGCTCGGCGCACGACTCGAAGAAGACCGCCCGCGCCCGGAAGCTGGCCCGCAGCACGCCGCAGGCGTCCATTTCGAGCGGGATCATCGCCCCATCGCACGCCGAAGCGGTCGTCTCGGTGTCGGGCAGCTCCAACGACACACTGCAAAACGACTCGCCATCGGCGGTGCGCGCCCGGCTTTGGCCGGCCAGACAGACGGTCGCCGTCTCGGGCGGCCCGGCGTCCGAGTCCCCGGACGCGACCAACGTGCCGGTGAGCTGCCAGGCCGACCCCGTCGCTTCGGCGGCCCGCTGCGACCAGATGACCTGCGCCCCACGCTGCGTGACCGAGGCTTCGGCGGCGACCGCCCGGGGATCCACCCCGCCGGGCTGGCAGTCGGTCGTCAGGATCTCGACCTCGACCGCATACTGCTCGGCCAGGATGAGCGCCGCCGGGCCCACGGGCGCGGCCGTCGTGCCCCCGCCACTACAGGCAGCCACGCCCGCCGCGAAGGCGAGCCCGATCAAGCGCGGTTGAAGAGGGCGCATGGCGGGTGGGTAGCACAGCTCAGCGCACGGTGGCGACACCCGCGGTGGAATCTGCTAAGGATGGCGCACGGACGCTGGCGATCGTCACGCG
>JAGQJJ010000888.1 GCA_020430675.1 Myxococcales bacterium | reverse complement strand
CGACGAGCCCCGCACCTGCACCTCTTGCGTCGAGCGGTTGCGCCGGTCGGGCGGAGGCGCGCGGCCGGGCGACTCGGAGCGACCCAGGCGCTCGACGGCGGTGATCGGGCGTCGCTTCTCGCGCGTGCCGTCGTCGGCGTCATCGCTTGAGAACTGCACCGCCCGACCGAGGGGCAGGTTGCGGTCGGCTTCGGGCGCGGCGCGGGCGGCGCGATAGTCGGGTGCCGCGCGGCGGTCACCGTAGGGATCGCGGCGCCCGTAATCGCTGCGCCGGCCGCCGCTGCCTGGGGTTTCCCCAAACGCCGAGGGCGAGACCGCCTTCAGATCGGGCGCCGAGCGTGGGACCGATCGCTCGACGGTGTGCGCGTCGGCCCCGCGTCGCCCGCGCGCTTCGGGGTCGGGCACGCTGGCCAGCGCGGCGGCGTCGGGGCCCGAGACAAGCTGAGTGCGCTCGTGCGCGCTGGCGGTCTGCTGGGGCGCGTAGACGACCAGCGCCCGGCCGCACTCCGGGCAGGATGCCTCGCCCTCGACCTCGAAGATCAGGTTGCAGTCATAGCACGCGCGATACTGCATCGGGGGCCCGTCACTCTCCATCCGGCTGACAAACGACGGTGCCGCCCGCTCGCCAGCCGCGCGGCCAGTCGTGAATCGTCATCGCGCCGCCGCACGCACGAGGTCAAGGTAGAACGATACACCCACCGCGAGGTCAGCGGCCACGACGCGCTCGTTGGTGCCGTGGAAGCGCTCGCCGTCGCCGGGCCGCACGTGCAGCGGGTTGAAGCGGTACACCGCGTCGACCAGATCGAGGTAGTGGCGCGTATCGGTCGCGCCGACCATGAGCCCCGGCGCGACGATCGCCTCGGGCGCGGCGGCGCGGATGGCGCGCTCGATGAGCCGATAGCCAGGACCATCGACCGAAGCGAGCGGCGAAGGCTCGCTGGCGTTGGGCAGGGCTTCGATCTGGACCTCGGGATCGTCGATCACGCGCGTCACCCGCTCGATGACCCGCGCGACCGAATCACGGGGGTGAATGCGATAATTGATCACCGCCCGTGCCTGCTGGGGCAGCACGTTGTCCTGCTCGCCGGCGTGAAAGACGGTCGCCGCCTGCGTCGTGCGCAGCGTCGCATTGGTCTGATTGCTGTGCGTAAACTGCGAGGTGATGAGCCCGCCGAGCAGCCAGCGGTTCGACAGCCCCAGCCGCATGCCAAATGGCATCTCGGGGCCGATGCGGTCGAGCATGGTGGCCACCGCGCCGTCGATGTCGGCGGGGAACGGATCGGCCTCCAACCGGGCAACGGCGCGCGAGATGCGGCCGACGGCGGTCATCGGCGGCGGCATCGAAGAGTGGCCGCCCTCGCCATGCGCGGTGAGCGACAGGCTGACGTAGCCCTTCTCGGCGATGCCGATCAGCGCCACCGGCCGCGGAGCGCCGGGCACGATGCCGTCGGTGATGACCAGCCCCTCGTCGATCGCCCACTCGAAGCGCAGCCCGCGTGACTTCAGTACGGCCGCGATGCGGACCGCGCCCTCCTTGCCGCCCACCTCTTCATCGGCGCCAAAGGCAAAGACCAGCGTGCGCGCCGGCGCCTCGCCGCTGGCGGCCAGAGCCTCGGCGGCTTCGAGCAGGCCGATCAGGCCCGCCTTCATGTCGAGCGTGCCGCGGCCCCAGACGCAGTCGCCGGGCAGGTCGCCACACGGCACGATCGCGCCCGAGAACGGCGGCTTTGTCCACGCCGACTCGGTGCCCGCCTCGACCGGCACCACATCCATATGCGCCAGGAAGAGCACCGGCGGTCGGCTCGCGTCGCTGCCCTTCCAGGTATAGAGCAGGCTGCGTTCGCCGATGACCTCGCGCTCGGCGACAGCGTGAAAGCGAGGGTACGTGGTCTGCAGCCAGGCGTGCAGGGCCAGGAAGGGCTCGGCGCCGTTGCCGTGTGGGCCCGACACGGTGGCAAACTGCACCGCCGCGCTCAACCGGCGCGCGACCGGGCCGGCCTCAACCGTGGGCGCCGGCGGCGGCGCTTCGATCTGCACCGAGCGGAACATCAGCGTGCGTCCGAGCAGGATCGCCACCAGCACCAGCACGACGACCGCAAACGCGACGCCGATCCGCTTGCCTCGACCGGCCATGCCTTCCCCCGTGGTCCGCTTCGGGGGACCATACCGCAAGGCGGGCCAAGGTGTGAGCCTTCTCGCGCCGCGGGCGTACACGGGGTGCGGGAAGGCGCTGATTCGACGCGCAGGGCACGATAGAGTGGACCGCGCATGCGCTCGTTCTGGCTCCTCCCCTGGTTGGCTCTCGGCTGTGACGACGTCCCCGCGACGACGACTCCGCCTGCGCCGGTCGACGCAACCGTGCCCGATGCGTCGCCGATCGACGCCCGTCCGCCGGTCGGCCGACTCGTTTCGGGCGCGCCCTGCGGCCCCGCCGACATCTGCGCCCGCGGCGCCTGCGTGCACG
>JAGQJJ010000887.1 GCA_020430675.1 Myxococcales bacterium | reverse complement strand
AGGATCTGAGCCTGGAAGAGCTGCAGGCGCGCATGGCCGCGCGCGCGCTGACGCCGGGCGATGTGGTCAAGGGGCGCGTCGTCGCGCTCGCCGATGACGTGGTCACCGTCGACGTCGGCGGCGTGCGTGGGCCGGCGCCCCGCGCCGAGTTCGGCGCGGACGTGGGGCCGGGCGCCGAGGTTGAGGTCTACGTCGATGACGCCGACGCCAACGGCGTGCAGTTCTCGCGCGACAAAGCCCGGCGGCTGGCGGTCTGGTCGTGGATCGAAGCCGTGCACGCTTCGGGCGAGTCGGTGCCGGCCCGCGTGCTCTCCGAGAGCCGCGGGGCGTGGTCGGTCGAACTCGGTGGGGTGAAGGCGATTCTGCCGTACCGCGAGGTTGATCCCGGCACCGACCGCACGCCTGCCGCCCTGCTCGGCCGCACGATCGACGTGCGCGTCATCCGCATTCGCGAGAAGAAGGGCCAGGTCATCGTCTCGCAGCGGGCGCCGCGCGATGAGAACGTCGAGGCGCGCAAGGCGCAGACGCTCGGCGCGCTGGCGGTGGGCCAGATCATCGAAGGCGAGGTCAAGCGCATCGCCGACTTCGGGGTCTTTGTCGATGTCGGTGGTATCGACGGCCTCGTGCGCATGGCCGATCTGAGCTGGCATCGCGTGCGCCACGCGGCCGACGTGGTCGAGATCGGTGACACCGTGAGCGTCAAGGTCTTGACGTTCGACCCCGACAAGGGCCGCGTCGGCCTGGGAATCAAGCAGGCCCTGCCCGATCCGTGGACCGAAGCCGCCGAGCGCTACACGCCCGGCACGGCGGTGACCGGCGAGGTGGTCGGCCTGACCGATTTTGGCGCCTTCATCGCGTTGCCCGATGGCATCGAAGGCCTCGTGCATCAGACCGAGATGAGCTTCGGCGGCCGGCCCGAGGCGCCGAAGTCGAAGCTGCGCAAAGGCCAGCGGGTGCAGGTCTGGGTGCTGCGGGTCGACGCCGAGCAGAAGCGCCTGGGCCTGACGATGCGCGACCCGGCCCATAACCCCTGGCGACAGCTCGCCGATCAGTACCCGGTGGGCACGCGCCTGCGCGGCAAGGTGGCGCGCGTCGCCGACTTTGGCATCTTCATCGGGCTCGCCGAGGGCCTCGACGGGCTCGTGCACCGCAACGACTTCTCATGGGGTCCGGTCGACAGGGCGCCCAGGGCGCTGTTCAAGCCGGGCGACGAGGTCGAGGTGATGGTGCTCGGCATCGACGTCGACCGCGGCCGCGCCACGCTGGGCATCAAGCAGCTCCACGAAGATCTGACCTCGGAGCTGATCCGCAACTACGCGGTTGGCCAGGTCATCGAGGGCACCGTGACCAGCTTGCAGCCCTACGGCGCTTTCATCGAGTTGGAGCCCGGTCTCGAAGGGCTGGCCCCGATCGGGGAGCTCTCCGAAGCCCGGGTGAGCCATCCCGAAGACGTCGTGCAGCCGGGCCAGCGCGTGCGCGCGACCGTCCTCAGCCTCGAACCCGCCGAGAAGCGCGTCGGCCTGTCGCTCAAGGGTCTGCCCCAGTTTGAGCGCGCCGAGACGACCGAAGCCGCGCCCGCGCCCGACGAAGCGTCGCCGAGTGACGCGCCGGCAGGTGACGCGCCGCCAGGTGACGCGCCGCCGAGCGAAGAGACCTGATCCGCGCCGGCACGGGCCGGCGCCAGCGCAAAACGTCATCTTGCCGCCCCACCGACCCCCCCGCCTGGGGTACCATCGGCGCTCTGCTTGTACCCGGGGGGAAGTACGTGAGCAGCTACGCGCGCTTGGTGGCGGCGGGGCTCGCCGTTTGGGCGCTTTCAGCCTGCAATGATGCGACCGATGTCGCCGCCGACGCCCAGACCGTCGACAGCGCGGCGGCGGATGCGGCGCCCGATCTGGCGCCGGCCGAAGACGCTGCGCCCATGCTCGACATGGCGCCGCCGCCAGAGCCGGACGCCGCGCCGCCGGTTGAAGACGCCGAGCCGCCGCCGGTGGTCGACGCGGAACCGCCGCCCGCCGACATGGCACCCGAAGTACGCTGCGATCCGGCGTTGAGCGTGGTCGCTGAACCCCGCGCCGCGCGTCCCTACGACCTGGTGACCCTGCGCGCCAGCGGGGGCACCGGCCAGTGGCGCTTCGAGTTTGTGGAGAACGCCTCGGGCGGCCTGCTCAACGAAGTCACCGGCGCCTACCTGGCCGGCGAGGTCATCGGCGCGGTCGATGAGTTCCGCGTGACCGACACTGGTTGTGCGGGTGAGGCCCGCGTCAGCGTGCCGGTCGTGCCCGGCATGACCGTGCGCCCCACCGGCGTCAGCATCGAGCGCGGCGGGCACTTCACCTTTGCCATCGAAGGCGGCTCGGGCGACTTCGCCTTTGAGATGATGCGCGACTTCAGCGGCGGCGAGGTTGGTCCCGACGGCACCTACACCGCCGGCCCCGATCTGGCGCAAGACATCGTGCGGGTCATCGACG
>JAGQJJ010000088.1 GCA_020430675.1 Myxococcales bacterium | reverse complement strand
TCGGCCTCGCCGGGCCGTTTGTCGAAGGTCACGTAGCCGATGAGGAAGGTGTCTTCGCTCTTGATCACCATCGGCCCGCGGGTGAACTCGAGGCGGGCGATCTGGGCCAGCGGGATGGGCGGGCCGGCGGCGGTGGGCACCAGCACTTCGCGCAGCGCCTCGGGCGAGTCGCGCAGCTCGCGGGGGTAGCGCACGCGGATGGCGTAGCGCTCGCGGCCTTCGACGCTGGTGCTGATGGGTTTGCCGCCGATGGCGACCTCGATGACGTCCTGCACGTCGCGCATGTGGATGCCGTAGCGGGCGATCTCTTCGCGGTCGACGTGGATCTCAAGATACGGCTTGCCCACGACGCGGTCGGCGAGCACCGTGGCCGGCTCAACGCCGGGCACTTGCTTCAGCTCGGCTTCGATGGCGCGGGCGACGACGTCGAGGTCGGCGAGGCTCTGCCCGCGAATCTTGACCCCCATCGGCGCGCGCATGCCGCTTTGCAGCATCACGATGCGGGCGGCGATGGGCTGCAGCTTGGGCGCCGAGGTGGTGCCGGGCACGGCGGCGGCGGCGACGATCTCGTCCCAGATGTCTTGCGGCGTGTGGATATGCGGTCGCCAGAGCCGCGGGCGCTCGCCGGTCTCGGGGTCGGGCGGGCCGTACTCGGGCTTGTAGGTGATCAGCGTCTCGATCATCGAGATGGGCGCCGGGTCGAGCGCGCTGTCGACGCGGCCGATCTTGCCGACGACATGCTCGACCTCGGGCAGCGCGGCGAGGGCGCGGTCCTGCAACTGCACGACGCTCAGCGCCTCTTCGACGCCGGCGTGCGGCATGGTGGTCGGCATCCACAGGTAGCTGCCCTCGTCGAGCGGGGGCATGAACTCCTTGCCGATGCCGGGGAAGGCGCGGCCGAGGCGCGTCTCGGCCAGGAAAGCGGGCGCGCCGAGCCAGGCGAGCAGGCCGAAGGCGAGGATGCTGGCCGGCACCGCGGCGAACACCAGCTTGTGGGCCAGGCACCAGCGCAAGATGGGGGCAAAGGCGCGCAAGAAAAGGTGAAAACCGCCGAGCAGGCCCAGGCTGAGCAGGGCGACAAACGCGAGCTGCGCGGCAAATGCCTCGCCCGCGCCCAGGGGCTGCCAGTGGGCGGCGAGCGCGACGAGCACGGCGATGACCGCGAGGACGTTGGCCACGGCGCGGACCCGGGCGATGGTCGCCGGGGCGAGGCGCGGGCGCACGACGCGCCAGGCGGCGAAGGCCCAGAGCGCGACCGCGGCGAGCTTCCAGCCGAAGATCAGCGCGGGCACGCCAAGGGCGCCGACAAGCGCGCTGCCGAGGATGCGCAGCCGCGTCAGGCCACGGGCGTCGCCGCGGAAGAGCAACGCGGCGAAGGTGGGCAGCACCAGCAGCGCCACGGCGATCGAGGCGATCAGGGCGTAGGTCTTGGTGAACGCGAGCGGGCGGAAGAGGCGCGCTTCGGGGCCGGTCATGGTGAAGACGGGCAGGAAGCTGATCACCGTGGTCGCGACGGCGGTGAGCACCGCGCTGGCGACCTCGCCGGTGGCGCGTTTGACCACCGTGAGCACCGAGTCCTCGGGCGTTGTCTCAAGGTGACGGGTGATGTTCTCGGTGATGATGATGCCCATGTCGACCATCGTGCCGATGGCGATGGCGATGCCGGCCAGGCTCATCACGTTGGCGTCGACGCCGGTGACCTTCATGCCCACAAAGGCCAGCAGCACGGCCAAGGGCAGCAGGCCCGAGACGAGGACCGAGCTGCGCAGCTCCCAGAGCATGAGGACGACCACGATCAGCGTGATCAGGATCTCGTCGACCAGGGCGGTGGCCAGCGTGTCGAGCGTCTCGTCGATGAGCTGCGTGCGGTCGTAGAACGGCGCGATCTTCACCTGCGCGGTGCGGCCGTCGGGCAGCGCGCGCGTGGGCAGGCCGGGCGCGATGGCCTCGATCTGGGCGTGCAGGCGGTCGATGACTTCGAGCGGGTTGGCGCCGTAGCGCACCACGACGACGCCGCCGACCGCTTCGACGCCGCTCTTGTCGAGCGCGCCGCGGCGCATGGCCGGGCCCTGGCTGACGGTGGCGATCTGGTCGAGCGTGAGCGGCACATGGTCGCGGGCGGCGACCACCACCTGACGCAAGTCCTCGATGCTGCGCACAAATCCGACGCCGCGCAGCACGTATTCGACGCGGTTGACCTCCAGCGTGCGCGCGCCGACCTCGGCGTTGGCCCGCCGCACGGCATCGTAGACCTGGGCGAGCGTGATGCCATAGGACCGCATGGCGTCGGGGTCGACGTCGATCTGGTACTCGCGCACGAAGCCGCCGACCGAGGCGACCTCGCTGACGCCCTCGACCGCCTGCAAGGCGTATTTGACGTAGAAGTCCTGCAGCGTGCGCAGTTCGTGCAGGTCGAAGCCCTCGCCTTCGAGCGTGTACCAGAAAACCTGGCCGAGCGCGGTGGCGTCGGGCCCCAGTTCGGGGCGGGTGTCTTCGGGCAGCGTGCCCGGCGGCAGCGAGGCGAGCTTCTCCAGCACCCGGGAGCGCGACCAGTAGAACTCGGCGCCGTCGCCGAAGACGACGTAGATCGTCGAGTAGCCGAAGTAGCTGTAGGAGCGGATGGTCTTGACCCCGGGCAGGCCGAGCAGGGTCACGGTCAGCGGGTAGGTGATCTGGTCTTCGACGTCCTGCGGCGAGCGGCCGGGCCAGCGCGTGAAGACGATCTGCTGGTTCTCGCCCAGGTCGGGCAGCGCGTCGACGGGCACCCGGTCACGGCGCAGGCCGCCGTCTTCGAAGTTGAATGGGGCGACGTAGAGGCCGGCGGCGATCAGCAGCACCGCCAGCAGGCCGGCAAGCAGCGGCGTGTCGATGAGGTAGTCGACGAGGCGCTTCATGGCGGGGCGATCCCGCCGGTGCGCGTGCCGCAGCGTGGCATGGCCGCGCCGAAATAGGGGTTTTGGAGCTGGGCTTCGGTCTGCAACCAGTCGGCGCCCTTGGCGTCGAGCGCCATCGGGCAATGAAAGAGGTTGAGGGCGCGATCGCTGGCTTCGGGGTGGGCGCGCAAGGCGGCGATCAGGGCGGTCGAGGCGCCCGCGAAGGCCGTGCGGGCGGTCTTCAGGTCGCTCAGATCGGCCGACGCGACTTGCAGCGCGGTGCCCTTGGCGGCGGCGGCCAGCCGGGTCCAAGCGGCGCGGGCGGCGCCCAGATCATCGGCGGCCAGGGCCCGGCGCACGTCGAGGTAAGGCGTGATCGTCCCGGCCAGCGGCGGGGCTTCGGCCTTCGGCGGCGGTTCGGCGGCCTGGGCCTTGGGCGCCGGCTTCGCGCGCCTGGGGCGTTTCGCCGGCGGCTCGGGCGCGGGCCCGGCGGGCTTCGAGGCTGTTTCGACCGGCATCGAAGTTGGCTGGCTCGTTGGCGCGGGCGACATCATCGAGGGCCACGCGCGAATCTGCATCGCGCTGTCGATCTTGAAGGCGCCTTCAACCACGACCCGCTCGCCCTCGCGCAGCCCGCTGCGCACCACGTAGACGTCACCCGCGCGCGGGCCGAGCTGCACCTCGCGACCTTCATACATCGGCTCGTCGGCGCCGGGCACCTCGACGTAGACCACCGCCCGCGTGCCGGTCAGCAGCGCCGCGCTCGCCGGGATGACCAGCGGCGGCTCGGGGTTGATCTCGGGCACGCCGTAGCCCAGCTCTTCGGCCCGCACGAGCCGCATGCCGCAGATCTCGCAGCGCCCGGCGGCGTCGGCCATCACGTGCGGGTGCATCGGGCAGACGTAGTGCTCGGCCAGCTCGGGCTCCATCAGCCGCCCCTCGCCGGCCAGCGCGCTCTGCACGGTGACGCGGGCGAACATGCCCGGCTTGAGCAATCCGTCGGGGTTTGGCACCGAGATGCGCACCCGCGTCGCCCGCGTCGTGTCGTCGAGGTACGGGTCGATATAGGCCACGCGCCCGGTGAAGACGCGGCCGGGCACCGCGGCGACCTCGAAGCGCACCGGCTGGCCGAAGCGCAGCCAGGGCAGGTGCTGTTCGAAGGCCCAGGCTTCGACCCACACCCAGTCGAGCTCGGCGATGCGGTACAGGCGCGTGCCGGTCTGCACGTAGGTGCCTTCGACCTGGGCCTGCTCGATCACCACGCCCGATTGCGGCGAGTAGATGGTGATGCGGTCATCGGGGCGGCTTTGCTTTTCGAGCTTTTCGAGCTGGTGGCTGCTCAGCCCGAAGCGCCGCAGCTTGGCGCGCACCGCTTCGAGGGTGTCGGCGGCCTGGGCCCGCACCGCGTCGGGCGCGCCGGAGAGGCGTTCCACCGTGCGCCGCGCCTGGCGCAGCTCCTGATGGGCGGTGATCAGGTCGGGGCTGTAGATCTGATAGAGGTGGTCGCCCTTGCGCACCCGCATGCCGCGGTAGTCAACAAACATGCGGTCGATGCGGCCGGGCAGCCAGGCGGTGATGTCAGCGAGGCGGGTGCTGTCGTAGGCGATCTTGCCCGAGAGACGCAGCGTGTGTTCGACAAACCGCCGCTCGACCGGCGCCGTGCGCACGCTGGCGAGCGCGCGGGCGGCGTCCGAGAGCGGCAGATGATGATGCACGCCATCGTGGCCGGCGTCGCTGGTCAGCGGGATGAGATCCATGCCGCAGATCGGGCATTTGCCTGGCCCGGGCATCTGGGTCGGCGGGTGCATCGAGCACGTCCAGGCTTGCGCGGCCGCCAGCGTCTCGGGGGGCGCGGGCGGCGGCGGGTCGCCGCCGAGCCACAGGCCCACCAACAGCGCCGCGAGCACCGCGACCGGCACGCCCGCCTTGCGCAGCAGATCAAGGCGCATCGTCGCCTCCTTCGCGGTCGCCCACCGCCCAGGCCAGCGCCGCCAGCCGCACGCCCAGCTCGGCGCGGGCCTGGGCAGCTTCCAGCCCGTAGCGTTCGAGGGCGCGCTCGGCGTCGAGCACGTCGAGGAAGCCCACCTGCCCGACCGCATAGGCCGCTTCGAGCACGTCGACGGTCTGGTGGGCGAGCGGCAGCACGGTCTCGGTGTAGAGGCGCACGCCACGATGGGCGGTCTCGACGGCGATATGCGCTTCGAGGATCTGGTAGACCCGCCGCGTCTCTTCGTCGCGCCGATCGGCCTGCGCGGCTTCGATGTCCAGCTCGGCGGCACGCTCGGCGGCGGCGTGCGGCGCCTGACCGAAGACCGGCAGCGGGGCGCCGACTTGAAGCATCACCGCGTCCCGGCCTGATTCGGGCGTCATCGCCGGGTTGTCGGCTTCGCCAATCAGCGTATAGCCCACGCCGACGGTGAACTTGGGCCGATCGAGCGTCTGCGCCGCGCGCAGCCGGGCCCGCGCCGCTTCGATCGCCGCGTCGCGCGCGGCCAGCGCCGGGTGGCGGGCGCGGCCGCGCTCGAGCAGCGCGTCGATCGTCTCGGGTGCGTCCTTGTCGGCGGGCGGCTCGGTGGGCGGCAGCGGCGCTTCGGGCCCGCGCCCGAGCAGCGTATTGAGTTCGGCTCGCCGCGTGCGCTGCTGCGCCGCCAGATCGAGCGCGAGGTTGTCGAGGCGAGCCAGCTCGACCTGGGCGCGCAGCACATCGGTCTGCCGCGCCAGATCGACGGCGAGCCGCGCCTGGGCCAGCTCGATCGTGCGGCGCGCCAGCGTGCGCACCTCGTCGATGACCGCGGCCTCGGCGCGGGCCAGATGCAGCGCGTGATAAGCCCGCCGCACCGCAAAAGCCACCTCCAGCTCGGCCTCATCGAGCTGCGCCGCGCGCTGCGTGGCATCGGCGGTGGCGGCCTCGCGGGCGGCGTCAAGCGATTGCAGCCACGGCAACGGCTGGCTGAGCATGGCCGAGCCCCAGGCCGGGCCGTTGCGGGTGACGACGGGCAATGGGCTGGCGCTCAAGGTCAGCATCGGCTCCGGCCAGGGCGCGGTGGCCTCGGCGGTGGCGCGGGCGCGGGCCAGATGCTGGCGCAGCGCGAGCAGGCGGGGGTTGTGGCGGCGGCTGAAATCGACGACGGCGTCCAGCGTGAGTGTCTCGGCGCCCGCAAAGGCCGGTTCGGCGGGCGGCGCGGCGAGGATCACAAACAGGAGCAGCGTGGACATGGCGCCGATCTGAGCAAGCCGAGTGCCAGCGGGCAAGCTTCGTGGCGCTTGCGTTGACGTGTGACAGTTTGGGTCACACCCTCGCCCGCTGTGTCCGCGCCGGTCTCACCGGCCGCGCGGCAGAATGCGCAGCAGGCGATCGCGCTTGGCGTCGACAAAGTAGAGGTTGCCGGCGGGGTCGAACGCCAGGCCCATCAACGCGCCAGCGGGCAGGCCGGTGTCGAGGTAGTCGACCAGCTCGCCCGCGAAGGTCAGCCCATAGATGCGCCCGGTGGCGTTGTCGCCGAGGTACAGGTGGTCGTCCCACACGGCGAGGCCGCTCGGATGTTCGAGCGCGTCGTCCGCAAAGACGGTGCGCATCGGCTCGGCCATGGTCGCCGCGCGCAGCACCGTGCCGGGTTCGATGGGCCGCATCTGGCGGCCATACTCCCAGGCCACCGCGTCCATCGCCGCCAGGCGCGCGTTGCCGGTGTCGGCGATGTACAGCGTCTTTGTGTCGTGGTCGAACCACAGATGTGAGGGCACCCCGGCCACGCGGCGCACCTCGCCGGGCGCAAAGCGGGTGATGGTGCCGTCGGAGTGGTCGTCGAAGCCGGGGCCGTGGTCGACGCCGAAGTCGACGCGCGCGATCGACGAGGTCAGCCCCTCGAAGACCCAGTAGACGTTGTCGCGCTCCCACGCGATGCCCATGCACAGCGGCGATTCATGCTGCATGTCGAGGTGCGAGCCCAGATCCTCGCCGACCACGCGCACCGCGTTGACGTTGGTGTGCGCGTAGATATCGAGGTCAGACGGCCACAGCGTCGGGCCCATGAAGTCGTTGGCGTTGGCCTGCCCGTTATAGGTGTTGCGCGACTCCTGGCAGGTGCCGAAGGTGCCCGGCTGGCCGAAGTCGATCGACGAGACCTCATCCATGAAGTGCAGCGCGTAGGGGTCGATGAGGTGCCGCGACGATTGCTCGGGCGTGCCCGGCTCGAAGAAGGTCGTCGTCGAGTCATCGGCCCGGTTGACGACCCATAGCTCGGCGGGCTCGACCCAGGGGTTGAAAGCCAGGTCGCGCGGCACGTTGAGGCCGTCGGCTTCGGTGCCGATGACCTCCAGCGTGACCTTGTCGATGGTGTGCCAGCCGTTGCCGAGCACCGCGAGCCCGCCCGGGTCGGGCGGGGCCATGTCGGGCTCGGGCGCGGCGTCGGGCGCCGCGTCGGGCAGGTCTTCGGGTGGGGCGGTGTCAGGCGGCAGCTCGGCGTCGATCACGATCACGGGGCCAGCATCGAAGGCCTCATCGGAGTCGTCGCAACCGGCGAGCAGGGCGAGGGGCGTCACGAGGGCAAGAAGGCAGGGCAGACGGCGCATCGGGGGCCTCGATCATCGGTGAACGGTGCCCGCCTGACCGCAAGATTCAGGCCGTTCATCGACGCACGGCGCGCCAGGGTCACTCGGCGGGTTCGACGACGATCTCGCTCATCATGCCCAGCTCGGCGTGGGCCAGGATGTGGCAGTGCGCCATCCAGCGGCCCGGGTTGTCGAAGTAGGCCTCGATCTCAACGCTGTTCTGGCCGGGCACCAGCACGGTGTCCTTGAGCCCCACCGTCGGCAGGTTGAAGGGGTGCTCGACGATGCGGAAGAACTGGCCGTGCAGATGGAAGGGGTGCTCGGGCCCGGCGCGGTTGGTCAGCCGCATGCGCACCGTCTGGCCCTGGGTGAAGGTGAAGATGGGCTCCATGCGATTGGCCTCGCCGTTGATGCGCCAACGCACGCCGGTGACCGGATCCTGCACGGCGTCGAAGACCATCGTCTCTTCGCGATCGACCGAGCGCGGGGCCGCCGGCGCCATCGGCGCCCACTCGATGGCGCGCGGCGCTTCGCCCGGCGCGGCGTCGACCACATAGAGCGGGAACGGGCGATCGACCACGTTGCCCAGCTCGTCGAGCACCGCGACCAGCGCGTCGATGCGCACCTCGCCGGCGGCGTCGTAGGTGACCTCGAGGTCGTAGCGCTGGCCCACCGCGACCCGGAGCTGATCGGTGACATAGGGTTCTTCGAGCCGGCCTCCATCGGTGCCGACCACCTTGAAGCGCGCGCCGATGAGCCGAAGGTAGAAGGTGCGCGCGTTGGCGGTGTTGACCAGCCGCCAGCGCTCGACGCGGCCCTGCGCCGACTGCATCGCCATCGGGGCCACCGCGCCGTTGGCCAGCAGGATGTTGCCGTAGCGGCCGTGCATCACCTCGGGGTGGGTGGCGAGAAACGGCGGATAACGGTTGTTCTCGTCGAGCAACAGGTCGTCGATGACCAGATACCGCTCGGCGTCAAAGACCGGATCGGCCGGGTCATGCACGACGATCGTGCCGTAGAGCCCCTTCTCGACCTGCTCGTTGGCGCGGACGTGCGGGTGGTACCAGAAGGTGCCGGCGTCGTGGACCACGAAGCGGTACTCAAACGACTCACCGGGCTGCACCGGGTTCTGGATGCGCGGGTTACCGTCCATCTCGTCGCTGATCCGCAGGCCGTGCCAGTGAATGGTGGTGGGCTCGCTGAGGCGATTGGTGAAGTGCACGATCACCTCATCGCCCACCTTGGCCTGGATCATCGGCCCCGGCAGCACCCGGTTGTAGAGGTAGGCGCTGACCAGCTCACCATCGATGTCGACCTTGTCGACCAGCGCTTCCAGCGTGACCTCGATGATGTCCGGGTCGGGGTTCTCGTCTTCGGCGACGGGCACGCCTTCGATTGTAGGCGCCACAAAGGGCGGCGGCGGCGCGGCGTCGGGCAGCGGGGCGGCGTCTTCGGCGAGCGGCGCCGCGTCTTCGGCAGGCGGGGCGGCGTCGGCGATGGGCGCGGCGTCGATGGTGGGCTCGGCGTCGGTCAGCACGATGACGTCATCGGCGGCGTCTTCACCGCAGGCGGTCACCAGCAGGGCCAACAACAACACGGAACGATTCATGGCGACTCCCTCAGCGCAGGTCGCAGGCAGGGCGCACCCTTACGCAAAAGTCGTGCACACCTCAAGGGGGCTGCGGGCGCGTTGATGACACCGACGAGTGACATCGGCGCGGCGGGCCATTTCGGCGGGGTACTGAGGCAGCAGGAGGTGGGGTGGCAGTTGGTGGAGTGGCAGTTGGTGGGGCGGCGGGCCGCTCAGATCATCAGCGAGCGCAGATACGAGATGGCCTGCCAGATCTGCTCTTCGCTCAGCGTGCTGGCGTAGGCGGGCATGCCCTCTGCGCCGTCGGCGATGTGCCAATAGAGGAAGCCGTCGGTGAACTCTTCCTCGTCGGCGGTCAGGTCGGCGGGCGGCGGGTCGAGCGAGGCGCCAGCGGGGCCGCCGCCCTTGGCGTCGTCGCCGTGGCAGCTGACGCATTGCTGGGCGAAGATGGTCTGGCCGGCGGTGATGGCGTCGGCGTTGCCTTCGAGCGGGTTGGTCAGGTTGGCGTACTGCTCGGGCACGGCCTCTTCATGCTCGTGCTCGTGCTCGTGCTCTTCTTCGGTCGAGTCCTCACCGCACGCGACAAAAAGAGCGACGGCGGAGAGGGCGATCAGCCAGTGGCGCATTCGATCCTCCACAGAGCCAGGATGGCGCCGCGCTGTCTATTCAGAGCGGTGGGGTCGAATCGAGGTGATCCTTGCCGTTGGGTCGACGCTCGCCCACGATGCGGGCCGGAGGTGGCGTTGCGCGCGCGCTTGACCATCGGCCGTCGGCTGCTCATCGGGTTTCTGGCGCTCTTCGTGATCGCGGGCGGCGCGGTCGCAGCGGCGGTGGCCGCCGCGCGCGAGGCCAGCGAGGCGGTGCGCCGCACGGCCAGCCTCAGCGAAGACGGCCGTCTGCTGGCGCGGGTGGGCGCTTTGGTGCGCGAGTTCTACATTCATCAGGCCCACCTGACCCTGGGCATGGAT
>JAGQJJ010000886.1 GCA_020430675.1 Myxococcales bacterium | reverse complement strand
ATGCGCAGCTCGGCCTCGCCAAACGCCCGGCTCATGCGCACCGCGACCGGTGGCAGCGCGCAGCCGCGTGTGCACCCGTTCGAGGCTCGACCGTCATCGTCGATGAAGCCCGAGTTGCAGGCCCACGCCCGACAGCTGCCCCGCTCACAGCGACCCGACGCCTGCAATGCCTGGCAGAGCGTGACGCCGTCCGCGGCCTCGTCGATCATGCCATCACAGTCATCATCGAGGCCGTTGCATTGCTCGGCACCGGCCTCCGGGTCGCCGATGGCCTCGCAGCGCACCGCGCCGTCGATGCAGCGCATGATGCCCGGCGCGCCGCAGCCGCCCACATCGGCGACGCATTCGGCGCCGTCGAGGCCCTCGTCGGTGCGCCGATCGCAGTCATCGTCGGTGCCATTGCACGTTTCGACGCCGGGCATGGCAGCCACCGCGTCGCATTGATGGCTGCCCGCCACGCAGCGCAGGCGGCCCTCGCGACGACAGGCGCCAAAACCGACCGAGCAGACGCCACCGCCCGTCTCTTCGTCGACGCGGCTGTCGCAGTCATCGTCGAGCCCGTCGCAGCGCTCGACCGCATTGGGGATGACCGCACCGGCGCAAGGCCCCAGCTGGCCGGCGACGCAGGGCTGCTCACCGGCGCGGCAGGTGCCGACGCCCAGCGTGTCGGCCGGACCGGGATAACAGGGCTGCGCGATGCCATCGCAGCCGAGGCAATTGGCGGGAAGCCCTTCGTCGATCGCGCCGTCGCAGTCGTTGTCGACCGTGTCGCAGACCTCGGTGCCCGGGCTCACCTCGCCCTCGCAGGGGCCCCAGACCCCGTCGATGCAGGCGCGCACGCCGCCGGCGCACATGCCTTCCAGGTCATCCGCGGCGCAGGGTTCAAGCAGGCCCGAGCGCCCGTCGGTGTTCTCGTCGACCCGGCCATCACAGTCATCGTCGAGCAGATTGCAGGCCTCGTCGACGGGGCTGCGCTCGCCCTGGCAGGCGCCGAACACGCCACCGGTGCAGACCTTCACGCCCGCGCGGCACTCGCCGACGCCTCGCGTCTCTTCGGGGCCCGCGTAGCAGGTGTCGTTCAGCGGCGCGCCGCCGCTCTGCTCGTCGATGACACCGTCGCAGTCCTCGTCGGTGCCATCACAGGTCTCACGGCGCACGACGCAGGCGTCGACCCCCAGGGCGTCGACGCCCCCGTCATCGGTCGTGCCATCCAACGCGCCATCAGCCTCGCCGTCGAGCCGCGCGTCGTTGGACCCACGGTCGGCGCCTTCATCGCCGCCCGCGACGGGCGCGCAGACGCCGCCCACGCAGAGCGGTCGCTCGGCCGGGCATTCGTTGGCGGAACTGCATTCGTCGTCAAACGCCGGCAGGCACCCGGTCGCGCTCAAGACGGCCCAGGCGCAGACGACGGCGCAGCGTCGAGTCACGGATCGGGCAGGCGCAGGTCGGTGGGCGACGAGACGCCGATGAAGGCGCCGTAGACCTTGCCATCATCAAACGCAAAGCCGCCCGGTTCGTCGATGGGCACGTCGAAGCGGGCCAGCACATCAGCGCCGCCCAGGCGCACCCGAATCTCGACCTCGACGCCGATCTGGTCCTTGTCGTCGTATGAGAACTCGACGCCCTCGGCGTCGGACTCGAGGAGCGGCATGGTGACGTAGCTGGCGCGCAGCATCGAGCGCACGTAGCGGGTGTCATAGGCTACGTCGAGGTCGACCTCGGCGGCGAAGTTGAGGCCGGCGTGGCCGAGCACATCGGCAAACGGGGAGTCGTCCAGGCTGTACATGGCCGCGGCCATGGCCTGCCCACCGACCACCAGCCCAAAGGCATAACGGCGGTAATAGTCGACGTGGCCGATCCCGCTGAGGCCTTCCGGCCACCACAACCACGGCTCGCGCCGCGCGCGCATGTACGAAGCCAGGGTCAGCGCCTGCAGATCGATCGCCGTCTCGCCGGGCTCTTCATCGCGAAGCTGCGCGAGGGGGCCGGTGACGCCCAGCCCCAGGCGGAACTGCTGCGGCAGCGTGCGCCAGGCCCAGTACCAGGCGACAAACGGGTTGCCGAACTGGAAGCTGCTGTTGTCACCGGCGTCGCCGCTGACGCTCAGATAGCTGAGCCCCCAGGCGAACTCGACCTCGTTGAAGTCGACCGGCTGAAAGATGCGCAGCATCGGCGAGATGACGGTCCGGTCCTCCGAGTAGCCCACCCCATCCTCGGCGCTGCCGAGATAGAGCCCGACGTCCAGGTGGAACTGGATCTCGTTGCGGCCATAGCCCGGACCGAGCTCATCGCTGTCGGCGGGGCGGGTCAGATCGGCGGGGCTGATCTCGGCGGCGGCGGGTCGGGGCGCGCTCAGCAGCGCGGCCGTTGCCAGGGCAGCCGCGAATGGCATTCGCAGGTGGCGGCTCATCGTCCTCTTCGGCTCCTCCAAAGGCGCGCTCCCCGGTGTACTCCGAGATCGGAAGAGCACA
>JAGQJJ010000885.1 GCA_020430675.1 Myxococcales bacterium | reverse complement strand
TGTCGGGCGCGAAGCTCGCGCTCGCCAGCGTCGCGATCGCCCATCTGGCCGCGGCACCTTGGGCCGCGTGGCGCCTGCAGCGCGGCGTGCCCGCCGACAGCGCCGCCGAGGGCGTGCTGCTGGCCGTCGAGGCCATCACCTTCATCATGGTGGTGGTGGCGGTGGTGCTGACCCTGCGCGTCCTGGCGCAGCCAGATCCGCCTCAGGAGAAGGCGCGGAAGATGAGGTAGAGGGCCGAGATGAGGCCCGCGACCGCGAGCAGGCAGCCGAGCACGCTGGTGATGACATCGACGCCCCGCGACACGTTGCGCGCGCCGAAGACCAACGTGGCGATCGCGCCCGGCAGGCCATAGAGCACCGCGTTGACGCCGTTGCTGATCTGGGTCACCTGGTTGTCATCGGTCAGCGCCAGGGGCAGCAGCAGGCTGGTGAAGCCGAAGAACATCACCACCCACCCGGGCAGCTTCGATTTCGGGGCCTCGTCGACCGCCGGCAGCGTGTCGGACTCTGCTGGCGGGGCGTATGGATTGAAGTCGGCTTCGTCGGCCATGGGCTCCCTCCTCAGCTTCGGCCTTTACGGGACGAAATCGATGGGGTCAAGGGGGCAGCAGGCCAAGAAGGTAGAAACCGAGCACGGCCAGCGATTTGGCGTCGGCGATGCGGCCGGCGCTGAGGTCGGCCTGCACTGCGTCGCGCGTCATCGGCACGACCTCGATGTCTTCATCGGCTTCCAGGCGCTGGCCGACGATCTTGAGGCCGCGCGCGACAAACGGGTGCATGACCTCGGTGGAGAGGCCCGGCGCCGCGTAGAACGGCGGCAAGGGGTCGAGGCGCGCGGCAGAGAAGCCGGTCTCTTCCTCCAACTCGCGCGCCGCGGTCCTTGCGGCGGCTTCACCCGGCTCGCACGTGCCGGCGGGCAGCTCCAACAACGGGTGCCCAAGCTGCCAGCGGTGGTTTCGGATGAGCACGATGCGCCCGTCATCGAGCAGCGGCAGCAGCACGACCGAGCCGGGATGCACCACAAGGCCGCGCTCCAGCACGTCACCGCGCCGTGTGGTCAGCGTGCAGCGGCGCAGCTCGAGGCGATGGTCGCGGTACAACGTGATGCCGGGCGGCGGGTTCGGGTGCAGCGAGGACGGGTCAGCCATGGTGGATCCGCGCGCCCAGGTCGGCCAGGTCGAGCCGCGTGACGCTGATATGGCCGCGGCGGATGCACGCCAGGTCGCTGTCTTCGGGCACCGGCGTCGGCAGCGCGGCCTGCGGGAAGACGAAGCGGTATTCGCCCTCGCCGCTCGGCTGGAAGACGCCGCGGAGGCGCAGGTCGGCGAGGCGCGTCTGCTCGATGGGGGTCTCGCCATCGACGCGCATCGGGAAGTTCGCCGAATGCACCACCGGGCGCGGGCTGTGGGTGGCGATGGCGGTCTTGACCAGCCCCACCGCGTGCCGCGCCGACCAGCCGACGCTGCTGCGGGTGCCTGGGTCTTCGCGGCCCTGGGTGCGCTTGAGCACGTCGAAGCGGCGTGGGTCGAGATGCTGCGAGAGCGCCACGGCGGGCAGGCCCCACATCGCGCCTTCGATCGCGCCGGCGAGGGTGCCGGAGCTGAGCGAAAGGATCAGCGAGACGTTGAAGCCAAGGTTGATGCCCGACACGACCACGTCGGGCGGGCGCGGCAACAAATTGCCGAGCGCGAGGTTGACGCAGTCGCTCGGCGTGCCCGAGACCGCCCAGGTCGGGTCGGCACGGTCGGTGCGCTGCTCGGCGCGAATCGGACCGTGGCGCGTGAAGGCGCGGCCCGACCAGCTCTGCTCGTGGGCCGGCGCCACGACAAACAGGTCGAAGGCGTCGCGGAGCGCGTCGACCAGCACTTCGAGGAAGTACGAGTCGACGCCATCGTCGTTGGTGACCAGGGCCAGGGGGCGCGGCATCGGGGCTCCGGGGGCTGCGAGGCCGCTGATTCAAGCCGACTCGCGGCGGCGGATCAAGGGGTCCGACGACCGGGCCGATCTGCTACGCTGGCCGGCGGAGGTGGATGATGGGCGACGATTCGTTGCTGGACCTGATGGTTCAGGATCATGCGCACCGCGAGACGGTGGCGCCGGTGAAAAAAGCCACGGAGAGCCGGGCAGCGTCGGAGATCGATCGCATGCGGCAGGCGGCGGTGGTCGCCGCTCGACAGGCCGAGATGCGCGAAGCCGAGGCGCGGACGGCGAAGCGGGCGGCCGAAAAGGCCCCCGAGATCGCCGGCTTTCGCGAAGGCATGCGCTTTGAGATGCGCCGCTGTGGTGCCGAGATCGACGGGCTCTGGGTCGTGCACCGGATCGACGCGGGCGCGGCGGGCGATCCGTCGCGGCGGATGTATGGCGCCCGTGCCGATGGGCGCCCGGGCTTCCTGCCCCTCACCGAGCGCAAGGCGCAGGATCTGTTGCACGCCGGGTTGATGATTCGCCAGCGGTAGCGGGCTGCCGCGCGA
>JAGQJJ010000884.1 GCA_020430675.1 Myxococcales bacterium | reverse complement strand
ACGTTGCCGAAGGCCAGCACCGCATGCGCCGAGCGCAGCACGTTCTGCGAGCCTTCGGTGCCCGGAAGATCGACGCCTTCGACGTCGGTGCCCTCGGTCTGCGGCCCGCTGAGGAAGTCGCCTTCGCCATCGAGCACCAGCGCGATCGGGAAGTGGCCGACCATGTACTGCGCCTTGACCGTCGCGCCGACGCGAAGCTGGGTGCTCAGCTCGCTGCGCGCCGCCAGCTCGGTGCCGTCCGCGTCGAGGGGCACCGCGCCGAGATAGGCGCCGGTGCCGACCAGGTCGCCGCGAGCCTTCACGCCGACGCTGAAAGTATCGGGCGCATCGGCGGGGGCCGAGGCATACACGTCGGCCGCCGAGGCGCTGGCCAACGGCGGGGCCGCAGCGAGCGCGAGGGTGGCCAGAAACCGAGTTGTCTTCACCGTTTGCAGTCCTTCCGAGCGTGGCTTGGCGGCGCATCGTAGCCGTTGCTTCGTTCCGGGGTCAACGCGGGCTGCGCGTGGCTTGAAGGTCGCCGACGGCGAGGGGGCGCATCGCCCGTGGCCCCCGCGGCGGATCGAGGTATGATGCGCCGATGCAGACCACCGCCACCCCCCTGATCGACAGCCACGCGCACCTGACTTTTCCGCAGCTCGCGAGCCAGATCGACGACGTGCTGGCCCGGGCGCGCGCGGTGGGCGTCGACACGGTGCTGACCATCGGGACCGACGTGGCCAACTCGCAGGCCAACCTCGAACTGGCCGTGGGCCATGACATGCTGTTCTCGTCGGCCGGCGTGCACCCGCATGAAGCCGACGCGCTCGATGACGCCGACTGGCCCAGGCTGGCGGCGCTGTGGCAGCACCCGAAGGTGCGCGCGGTGGGTGAGACCGGGCTCGATTATTTCTACGACCACAGCGACCGGGCCCGGCAGCGCGCAGTGTTTGCCCGCCATCTCGCCGCGGCCGAAGCGGTGCGGCTGCCGGTGGTCATTCATATCCGCGATGCGTTCGACGATGCCTTCGCCGCGCTGGCCGACGCCAAGCTGCCGGCGGGCGGCGTGGTGCACTGCTTCACCGGCGGCCCGGCCGAGTGCGAGCGCGCGTTGGCGCTGGGCATGCACATCTCGCTGTCGGGCATCGTGACCTTCAAGAACGCCCGCGACCTGCGCGCCGCGGTGGCGATGATCCCGAGCGAGCGGCTGCTGATCGAGACCGACTCGCCCTTCCTGGCGCCGGTGCCGCATCGCGGAAAGACCAATGAACCCGCGTATGTGGCCCATACCGCCGCCGAGGTGGCCAAGCTGCGCGGCGCGTCGACCGAGGCGGTGGTCGCCGCGGCGCGGGCCAATACGATCCGCCTGTTTCAGCTGCCACTGGCCGCGAAGGCCGCGCAATGAGCGAGCCCGAAGACGACGGCCCGTCGGCCACGGCGCAGATCAAGCTGGCCAGCGCTGGCGAGAAGCTGCCCGGCACGCCCTACGAGCTGGGCGAGCGGCTGGGCGGCGGCGGCATGGGCCAGGTCTTCCGCGCGCGCCACATCGAGCTGGGCCGCGACGTGGCGGTCAAGCTGCTCGCGCCGGCGCTGGCCCATGATCCGAAGGCGATGGAGCGCCTGCGCCGCGAGGCCCGCGCGGCGGCGCGGCTGGGCAACCCGCATATCATCGAGATCTACGACCTGGGCATCAGCGACGACGGCCGGCCCTACGTGGTGATGAAGCTGGTCGACGGGCGCGACCTGAAGAAGCTGCTCGACGCCGAAGCGCCGCTGCCGCCCGAGCGGGTCTACGGCATCATCGGCCAGATCGGCGACGCGCTCGCCGACGCGCACGCCGCGGGCGTGGTGCACCGCGACCTGAAGCCGGAGAATGTGCTGGTCGAGCGCAGGCAGGGCAAGGACCGCGTCACGCTGCTCGACTTCGGCATCGCGCAGAGCATCCAGGACACCGACTCGCGGCTGACGCGCGAGGGCCAGATGATCGGCACGCCGGGTTATATGGCGCCCGAGCAGGCGCTGGCCCGGCCGCTCGACGGGCGCGCCGACCAGTACGCGGTGGCGGTCATCGCCTACGAGATGCTGAGCGGCAAGTCGCCGTTCGCCCGCATCACCGCGCTGCAATTGCTGGCCGCGCAGCTCACCCAGGCGCCCACACCGCTGGGCGAGGTGGTCGACCCCGCGGTCGTGCCCCCGGCGCTGCAAGCGGTGGTCATGCGCGGTCTGGAGCGCGATCCCGAGGCGCGTTTTGTCGACATGCCGGCGTTTGTCGAGGCGTTCGGCGCGGCGCTTGAGACGCCCGCGGCGCTTGCGCCCGCGCCGGCCGGCATGGGGCGGGGGCCGATGATCGCGGCGGCGGTGCTCGCGGTGGCGCTCATTGGCCTCGGCACCTGGTTCTGGCGCCGCGCGGGCCAGCCGACGACGCCGACGGTCGCCGGGTCGGCGAATGCCGCCGCGACCAACGCGGTGACGCCGCCCGTGGTCGCGCCGGTCGCG
>JAGQJJ010000883.1 GCA_020430675.1 Myxococcales bacterium | reverse complement strand
GCCTGGACGAGGCGGTCGCGGCGGTTGCGCGCGCGATCCGCTGGGGCGCGCGCAAGCAGGCCGTGGCCGGCAACGGCGGCGCCGCGGCCCTTGCCCTGGCGCCCGCGCCGGCGCTGCGCGGGTCCGAGGACGTGCTCGACGAGGTCGCCGGCAAGGCGCTTCTGGCCGCTGCCGGTCTCAGCGTGCCCGACGGCATCGTGACCGCGGCGGCCGAAGCCCCGCGCGCGGCCGAGAAGCTCGGCTTCCCGGTGGCGCTGAAGCTGGTGAGCGCGGCGCTGCCGCACAAGAGCGAAGCCGGTGCGGTCGCCATCGGCCTGGCGGCGCCGGTCGATGTCGCCCGCGCGGTCGCCGACATGACCGTGACGGTGCGCGAGCGGGCCGGGATCGAGGCCGAGCATTTCCTGGTCGAGCGCATGGTGACCGGAGCCGTTGCCGAACTGCTGGTCGGCGTGCGCCGCGTGGAGGGCTTCGGCCTGGCGCTGACCATCGCGGGCGGCGGCACCATGGTGGAACTCCTGCGCGACGCCACGACCCTGCTGCTGCCGGCTTCGCGCGCCGACATCGCGGAGGCCCTGGGCGGCCTCAAGGTCGCCGCGCTGCTTGCGGGCTGGCGCGGCAAGCCCGCCGGCGATACGCAGGCCGCGGTCGACGCCATCGCCGCCATCGCGGCCTTCGCCATCGACCAGGGCGACAGCCTGATCGAGCTCGACGTCAACCCGCTGATCGTGACGCCCCGGGGCGCGACCGCGGCCGACGTCCTGCTGCGGCGCGAGGCATGAGCGCCACGTTCATCTTGTGCGGCCCGGTCCATCGCGTAACGTGATGTTCATGCCAAGCCTGCGCCACCGCCTGCCCCCGCTCAACAGCCTGGTCGCGTTCGAGGCCGTGGCGCGCCACCTGTCGATGACGCGGGCGAGCGAGGAACTCTCGGTAAGCCGCGAGGCGGTGAGCCGCCAGATCCACAATCTGGAGGAACACCTGGGCGTGCAGCTTTTCCTGCGCGTCCACCGCGCCGTGGAACTGACCCCGGCGGGCCACAGCCTGCAGGATGCGGTGACCGGCGGGCTGGAGCAGATCGCCCGCACGGCGGCAGGCCTGCAGCAGGCCGCCCGCGCGGCGCGCGTGACGGTGACCGCGACCATCGCCATCGCGACCTACTGGCTGACGCCGCGCCTGGCGCGCTTCCGCGACCGCCACCCCGAGACCGAGATCCACGTGCGCGTCTCCGACCACCACCTCGACATGGCGTCCGAGGGCATTGATCTGGGCCTGCGCTACGGCGACGGCCGGTGGCCCGGACTGGCCACGACGGCGCTGTTCGAGACCGAGACCTTCCCGGTCTGCACGCCCGACTACCTGGCCGAGCACGGCCCGATCGCGGCACCCGCCGACCTGCTGGACCACACCCTGCTCAACCTCGACGGCCCGACCCATTCGGGCGAGAACTGGGACTGGCTGCTGCAGGGCCTGGCGGTCGAGAACACGCGCACGCCGCGCATCGTGGGCTTCGACAGCTATGCCAACGTCATCCAGGCCGCGCTGGAGAGCCAGGGCATCGCCCTGGGCTTCACCCGCATCATCGACGCCCTGCTGGCGCGCGGCCAGCTCATCCGCCCCATCGGCCATGCGCTGAAGCGGGGTCACGCGGTGTGGCTCGTCGCGCCGTCGGGCGCGCGCCTGTCGCCGGCGGCCGCAGCCTTCCGCGACTGGCTGCTCGTCGAGGCAGCCGCGAACTGAACCCTGCGTTTCAGGCGATCGGCGCGCCGCCCTCGGCGATGCGCCGCTCGACGAAGGCGTCGAGTTCCTCGGCCATCGCGGGGTCGAGGCTCGGCTCGGCGTATTCGGCGAGCGCCCGCTTGTAGACGGCATGGGCGCGCTGGGCGGCATCGAGGCCCCCCGCCTCCATCCAGGCGCCATGGTTCTGGGTCGTCGCGACCAGCGGGTTGTAGAAAGCAGTCTCGTAGGCCGCGATGGTGCGCTCCGTACCGAAGAAGTGGCCGCCCGGCCCGACCGCGCCGATCTCGGAGATATCGAGGGTTTCGGCATCGACCCGCATCGGCGCGAGGAAGGTGGCCATGAGTTGGAGCAGCTCGATATCGAGCACGAACTTCTCGAAGGAGGCGCACAGGCCGCCCTCGAGCCAGCCTGCCGCATGCATGACGATGCTGGCGCCGGCCGCCACCGCGCCCCACAGGGTGCCCTGGGATTCCCAGGCCGCCTGGGCGTCGGGCGCGTTGGAGGAAGAGAAGTTCGAGGCGCGGAAGGGGATGCCGTAGCGCCGGGCGAGCTGGCCGCCGACAAGCACGGAGCGGTTGCCCTCGGCCGAGCCGAACGCGGGCGCGCCGGTCTTCATGTCGACGTTCAGCGTCTTGGCGCCGGTGACGAAGGGCGCGCCCGGACGCACGAACTGGGCGAGCACCAGGCCCGCCAGCATCTCGGCGGCCGACATGGCGATGGCGGCGGCGAGCGAGACC
>JAGQJJ010000882.1 GCA_020430675.1 Myxococcales bacterium | reverse complement strand
GGCGGTGCGCGCCTGGATGGCCTCCAGATAGGCCACCGGCGAGAGCGCCTGCGCCGCAAATCTGCGGCGCAGTTCAACCGCGCTCAGATAGCAGAGTTCATCCTCCACGAACGACCCTCTCATGCCGCGCTGCGCTGACCAGCGGCGGGGTGGCACGTGCAATGCCCGCGTTTGTAGACCCCGACGCGGTGCAGGGCCCGGCGCACGTCCTCCAGCAACATGACGGTCGCCCGCGCCCAGCGCGTCTCCCAGAACCCCGCGATGCTGATGCTGGCGCTGAGCGACTGGGCCGTATGCCACCACCCCCGCGGGATGTAGACCGCGTCGCCCGGTTCGAGCACGACCTGCAACTCGTGCGTGAGCGCGGTGCGGTATCGCGGGAAGCGCGCGAAGTCAGGCGCGAAGGCGTCCACGAGCGACAACCGGGCGTAGGGATCGAACTTGGGGCTCGGGTAGACATCGGCGGACCAGGCCGGCGAGATCAGCGTCACCCGCTTGCGCCCTACGATCTGCGTCAGGGTATTGTCGAGCAGGTCTGAGCGCAGGTTGGTGCGCCCGCCCGCCTGCGAGACCCAGGCGTCATGCCAGCAAGTCGCGCCCGGTCGCTCGTAGGGGCTGAAGTCCACATCCTCGGCGAGCCGGGGCAGCGCGTCGAGCAGGTTGAACTCCTTGAGATACAGCGCGGGCGCCCCGCTCTCATCCGCCTCGGGCCAGCGGGTGAAAAATGCGCGCAGCGGCATCGACTCGAAGACGGGCGCGCCGCCCTCCCGATCGCCGACCACCACTTCGACCATTCGATCGCCGGCCATCTCGGCGAGGCGCTCGGGCACCCAGCGCTGCAGGGCGGGCCAATGGGCCGCCACCCCCCGAAACACGACCGGTTCACGCATGCGTCCGCCGACGTCTCCCGGCCGCTCACCCTGCGCCGTCCGCATTTCATTCACGCGCGCACCACCAGGTAGTCCTCGAGGAAGAGGGCGTCGATGCGCGTGCCGTGGAAGGTGGCCAGCGCGTCATCGGGGCTGCAGACGATCGGCTCCTGATCGTTGAACGACGTGTTGAGCACCATCGGCACCCCCGTCATCCGCTCGAACGCCGAGATCATCGCGTGATAACGCGGCGAGAGCAATGGGTCGACCGCCTGGATGCGGCAGGTGTCGTCGGCGTGCATGACCGCCGGGATGCGCCGGGCCTTCTCCGGTCGCGCGGGCACCGCAAACAGCATGTACATCAGGGCATCGGACCACCGCGGCACATCGAACCAATCGGTCATGCGCTCGCGCAGCACGCTGGCCGCAAAGGGGCGGAACGGTTCGCGATGCTTGACCTTGTAATTGAGCACTTCGCGCATCTTCGGCACGCGGGGGTCAGCCAGCAGCGAGCGGTTGCCCAGCGCCCGGGGCCCGAATTCCATCGCGCCCTGGAACCAGCCGACGATCAACCCGTCGGCGACCATCGCCGCCGCCCGCTCCGGCGCGTCCGACACCCGAACCGCCTCGACCCCGGCCCGCGCGAGCGCAGCCTCGATCGCATCGGACGCAAAGGCCGGCCCGGTGAAGGGCGTAAGCTGAGGCTCGACGCGCCGCGCCGCGCCATTGACCGAGTGCTCGACCACCAGCGCGGCCCCGATGGCCGTGCCCGCGTCGTGCGGCCCCGGCGGCAGGAACATCGAGCGGAAGGGACCGCGGCGCAGCAGCTCGGCGTTCGAGACGCAGTTGAGCGCCACCCCGCCGGCGATGCAGAGGTTCTCGCCCGGGCACAGCTCGGCCAGCGACGACAACACCTCAAGCATGCTCTGTGAAGTGAAATCCTGCAGCGCGGCGGCGATGCCAAAATGCCGCGCCTCAAGCGGCTCGCCCGGCCGGCGTCGCGGCCCGAGGATGGCTTCGAGCGCCTCAAAATCGGGCCGCCGGAACGACAGAACCTCGCCATTGAGGGCAAAGCCGCCATCGCCCACCCGGGCGAACTGCCCGATCGCGTCGCGCCACGGGTCCGCCTCGCCCCACGCGGCCATGCCCATCACCTTCGAAGCGTCATACTCCGAGAACCCGAGGTAGGCGGAGAGCTTCTCCCACAAAAAGCCCATGGAATGCGGGTATTGGATGGCTCGCAGCGGCACGATGCCATCCGCGTCGCCGCGCGCGAAGAGGGTGCTCGCGTTCTCCCCGATGCCATCGATGACGAGAATGGCGGCGGTGTCGTAACCGGACGGATAGAACGCCGACGCGGCGTGCGCCATGTGGTGGCCGACCCACACGAAGCGGTCGGTCACGTCGCGCTTGAGGATCTCGGAGACCGCGGCCGGCGCCTTGGCGAGCTGACGGCGAAAGATCGCCTCGCCCTCCGGGTCGCCCCAATCGCCGGGCAGCGACACATCGTAGGTGAACTCGGCGGCGCGCTGGGCCGGATCAAACGAGAACGCGACCCGATCGACGTCGGCCGGCTTGAGGCCAGCCATCTTCAGACAGCAGGCGATCG
>JAGQJJ010000881.1 GCA_020430675.1 Myxococcales bacterium | reverse complement strand
GCTGGCGGTGGATGGGCGCGCGCTCAATCTCTAGCAGCACCCGCGCGAGCGGTCAGGCCTTGCATCGAGAAGCGCTGGCGAGGCGAGGCGGCAGGGCCCGATCGGTGCGCCGACGCTGCGCGCTGGGTGACCTCAATTCACGGCGAGATGACGGCGCCCGGCAAGTGGCGCAGAAGCCCGATACCGGCGCCGTGGTTCAACCTTCAAACCCCGGGGGCGGTGCGCGCTGAGCGGCGGCCGAAAAAACGACGGCCCGCAGGCATTGCGCCTGCGGGCCGTCAGCGCGTCCCCAGCGGGATTCGAACCCGCGTCGCCGGCTTGAAAGGCCGGTGTCCTGGGCCTGACTAGACGATGGGGACACCAGAAGTGGGCCGCCTGGGATTCGAACCCAGAACCGTCGGATTAAAAGTCCGCTGCTCTACCATTGAGCTAACAGCCCCCGGGTTCGAAGGCTGTGCTCATTTACCGGACTCGCCCAGGGGTGTCAAGCCCGTCGCGCATCGGTTTCGGTCACTCGGCAAACTGCCCGTCGAGCCAGGCGGCGCGGTCGTGCAGCCATGTCTCGAGCACGTCGAGCTGCTGCTCCCAAGTCTGCGTGACCGGGCTGTTGAAGCCGTTGACGCGGGCGCTGCCGAGCACAGGCCACCTTGCAAAATTGCGGGCCGCGGGTTCGGCAAGCGGCGCGACAAGGGCGCGAATGCGGGCGTCGAGCGCGCCGGAGGCCAACGGGCCGACGCGCAGCGCTCGCCACCGAGCGGCGAGGCGCGCCGCGAAGGCCAGGTCGGCCATGAGGCGCACGAACCAGGTGCTGCGCGTGTAGGCGTCCTGGTCACGGAACAGCTGGTTGACGATCATCAGCAGCACCGCGGTCCCCTGCCCCCTCGCCCACTGACGCGCCGTCGTCGCAGCCCAAAAGCGCGCTCAGCATCACCACCGCGCCGAACGCGCAGCGCAGCCCTTGATTGGAACGCATTCAGGACTCCCCCGCCGCCCTCCGCGGCATCTCATCATGGCCCGGCGCGAGCGCCGCGGTGCGGGTCCGCGAAGCGTCAACTGGCGCGCGGTCCGCGGCAGGTCTACCTTCGTGACAATGGCCAGCGGAGGGTACGGCGTGCACGGTGGACACAGCGGCATCGTCCTCTCGGGCGGCGGGGCGCGGGGGGCCTATGAAGCGGGCATCATTCGGGGGCTGATCGATGTGCTCGGCCTGCGCGCGAGCGATGGCCCGCCGTTCACCATCTTCACCGGCACATCGGTCGGCGCGATCAACGCGACGTTTTCGGCGGCAAACGTCGATCGCGGCGATCTGAACGCCGAGCAGCTGGTGCACCTGTGGTGCAATCTGAGCCTTGAGACGCACCTGCGGTTCGACCCGCTGCGGCTGACGGGCGTGCCGCAGCAGATTCGCCGATGGCTGCGCCTGGCGAGCGGCGTGGATGGGCTCGGCCAGTCGCTGCTCGATCCGGCGCCGCTCGATGCGGTGGTGCGCGATGCCATCCCCTGGAGCCGTCTGCATGCGCACGCCGCTGAGGGCCGCCTGCGCGCGCTGATCATCGCCGCGCTGCGCATCGCCGACGGGCGCACGACGATCTTCGCCGAGCTCGACCCGCGCATGGACTTCAACCCGACGCGCGACCCCCGGCGCCGGGCCGTGCGCGGCTCGATCACGCCGATGCACGTGCTCGCTTCGGCGGCCATCCCGCTGATCTTCCCGGCGCGTCGGGTGGCCGATGGCTGGTACTGCGATGGGGGCCTGCGCTTCAACACGCCCATCGCGCCCGCCATCCGCGCCGGGGCCGAGCGGTTGCTGGTCGTCTCTTTGCAGCACCGCGCCTCGGTCGTGCCCGATCATGTGCCCGACCGCGTCTATCCCGACCCCATCTTCCTTATCGGCAAGGTGCTCAACGCCTTGCTGCTCGACCCGGTGACCTACGATCTGCAGGTGCTGGGTCGGTTCAACAAGATGGTCGAGGTGCTCGAAGATACGCTCGATGGGCCGGCGCGGGCCAAGGTGGACAAGGTGTTGTCCGAGACGCGCGGCATGCCTTATCGCAAGCTTGAGACGCTGGTCTTCTCGCCGTCGGAGGATCTGGGCCAGATCGCCGGCCGCCATTTGCGTGGGCGGTCGATCCCCGAGATCGGCCGCCTGGGCACCTGGCTGTTGCGCCGCGCGGCGGGCCGCGACGCCACATGGGAGGTCGATCTGGCGTCGTACCTGCTGTTCGATGGCCAGTTTGCCGCCCGGCTGATCGAGGTCGGCCACCGCGATGCGGTTCAGCGCGCCGACGAGGTCAAAGCCTTCTTCGGCGCCTGACCGCGCTCAAAGCTCGAAGCGAATGCCCTGAGCCAGCGGCAGCTCGTGGCCCCAGTTGATGGTCGTCGTCTGGCGGCGCATATAGGCCTTCCAGGCGTCCGAACCTGCCTCGCGCCCACCGCCGGTGTCCTTTTCGCCACCAAACGCGCCGCCGATCTCGGCGCCCGATGTG
>JAGQJJ010000880.1 GCA_020430675.1 Myxococcales bacterium | reverse complement strand
CTGCCCGCCGAGCCGTCGCGACCCGAGGGGCCATCGCCGCCGACGCCGGCTTCGAGCCGCGCGCCGTCGGTGAGCAGCAGCTCGACGGTCTCGACCGCCAGCAGCGCGACCGAGGCGCCCCCCGGCGCGCTGTTGTCATCAGCGCGCACCGTCAAGCGCGCGAGCGTGGTCGGCCGCGTCAGCCCGCGCGCGACCATGGCCAGCGCCGGCCCGCGCAAGACGCTCGCTTCGCCCGAACGGCGCCACCCGTCCGCGGGCGCATAGCCGCCATACAGACCGATGCCATCGGCCAGCGCGATCGTCTGCTCCACCTGCCAATCGCCCGCGGCGAGCAGCACCTGATTCGCGCGTCGGTCCGCGGCGATCTCAAACGCCCGCGCCACGGTCGCCACCGGGTGTTCCTGGTCCCCCGCCGCGCGATCATCGCCGCCCGGGGCCACAAAAACGGCCAGCGCGCGGTCGCCGTCGATGCCATCGCAGTTCTGGTCGATGCCTTGCGGATCGGGCTCGTCGATGGGCGACGTGATCATGCAGCCCGGCGCCCCGTGATCGGGCCTTGGCCCCTGATCCTCGTCCGGCGCCTCCGCGTCGTGCCGGCCGAGATCTCGACCGCTGAATTCATCCGCGCCGCCGAACCCCAGGTCCTCTGCGCCCGTTTCAACCTCGGCGCCCGAACAGCCCGAGAGCACCCAAAGCAGGGCCAGACTGCACACGGCTCGGCACATGCGGCATCTCCTCGCAGATCGTTCGCCGCCATCGGCCGGACGCCCGGCCGCGCGGGCGGATGGCCCGTTTGTGTACTCCAGACCGGCCCCTTGGTGCCTGCCTTTTTCCCGAAAAATACGGGCCACCCCTGGTACCGATGATGTCATTGGAAGGCATGCATATGCCACCCATGGCATCGCCAGTCATCCGGTGATCAGCGCCCCCGGGTTCAGGATGCCGGCCGGATCGAGCACCTGCCGAGCGGCGCGCAACACCTCAGTGAACCCCGCCGGCCGCTGCCGCTCGGCCCACGGCCGATGGGTTCGACCCACCGCGTGGTGATGGGTGATCGTGCCGCCGTGCGCCACAATTGCATCGCTCGCCGCGTGTTTGATGCGCGCCCAGTCGGCCATCTCGGCGCCGGAGCGCGAAGGCACGATGAAGGTGTAATAGGGCGCCGGCCCGTCGGGATAGACGTGGGTGAAGCGGCAGCCCAGATGCCCGCGCAGGCCCCGGCTGCCCTGTGCGGCAGCGGTGCGCACGGACTCCTTGACCGCCGCATGCAGCGCCGGAAACGCGCCCCACGAACACGCCGTCTCGAACGTGACCGCGATGATGCCCAGCGTGATCAACGTCGGCTGCAAATAGGGCGCGTCGATGAAGGCGCTCTTCCACTGCCCCGCCGCGTCGGCCTCGCGGCCGGCCTCCGCCTCGGCTTCGGCGTCGCTGAGCTTCGGCCCGCGCGGGCACCGGCCGCCGTGGGCCCGGCCGATCTCAACCGCCCGCGCGATGGCATCGTCGAGGGGGTGATCGGCCGATTCGAATGCCACCAACAAGACATGCCGGCCATCGCCGGTCACGCCGTTGACCATGGCTTCGAACTTGTCGAGCAGCCGGCAATTGGTGGGATACAGCCCCGACTGCGCCAGATCGCGGGTCGCCGCCACCGCCTCGTCGAAGCCATCAAAATGCACCGCCGCACGGGCCCGCCAGCGCGGCCGCGGCCGCACGCGCAGCCAGGCGTCGGTGATGACACCCAGCGTGCCCTCCGAGCCGAGCACCAGCCGATCGGGGCTGGGCCCGGCCCCCGAGCCAGGCAGCGGGCGCGTCTCAAAGACCCCGGTGCCCGGCGTCAACATGCGCACGCCAGCCACCAGATCATCGATATGGGTATAGACCGTCGCAAAATGGCCACCGGCGCGCGTGGCGATCCAGCCCCCCACGGTCGAGAACTCAAACGACTGCGGAAAATGGCGAAGCGTCAGGCCATGCGGCGCCAACGCGGCCTCGACCGCGGGTCCGGTCAGCCCGGCCTGCAAGCGCGCGAGCCGCGAGAGGGGATCGATCTCGAGCGCCTGGTCAAAACCCCCCAGGTCGAGGCTCACCCACGGGCGCTCGCCGGCATACGTGACGCCGCCGACCACGCTGGTACCGCCGCCATACGGAACCACCGCGACCCCGGCGCCCGCCGCCCACTCGAACAGATGGCTCAGCTCGCGCTCGCCGCCCGGCCGGGCCACCAGATCGGGCGCCGGCGCAAAATCGCCGCCAAAGCCACGCAACTGGTCCGGATAACTGCGCCCGAAGGTATGCGTCACCCGCTCGGCGTGCGCGTCAGTGCACCACGCAGACGGTGCCTTCACGCGGCTCGGCCGCAGCGCCACGCCGGCCAACGGCACGGGCTCGCGCGGCTCTTGGGGTTCGACGCCAAACAGCGCCGAGATCTGCCGCCCCAGCGCGATCTGCGCCTTGCGGGCGGGCAACTTGTCCGCGTACCCCCAGGCC
>JAGQJJ010000879.1 GCA_020430675.1 Myxococcales bacterium | reverse complement strand
GCCCGCGGCCTCGCCGGCGACCAGGGCCCCCTGCCCTTCGCGTGACCAGATGGCAAGCGTGCGGGGCGGCGCGCCCAGGTCGGCGGCGTGGCCCTCGGCGTCGAGCGTGGCCTGCCGGGCGTCGCCCTCGGCGAAGCTGCGGATGGCATCGCCCGCGGCCCAGGCGGCGCCAAGGATCTGCCACTCGCCGGTGGGCTGACCCACCGCGCGGGTGATGCGCGGACGGCGCGTGGGCAGGTTCGGGCCCAGCGCGGCGAGGCCGGCGATGTCATCATGGCCCGGCGCCCGCGCTTCGCCCGGCGAGCTGCGCGGCGCCATCAACGCCACGGCGCGGGCGTCATCGGCAGCCAGATCGGCGCAGTCGAGGCCGACATCAACCCCGCAGCTATGGCCCAGGCCCAAGGCGTGGCCCAGCTCGTGCGCCAGCACCGCGCGCAGCGGCCAGCTTCCCGGCGCGGGCGGCTCGGCGAAGCGAAAACGCGCGGTGTTCAAGGCGATCTCGGCGTCGAGCAGCAGATCGCCGCGCGTCTCGATCAGCTTGAAAGCGACTAACGCTGGATCGCCCACCAGGGCCCGCCAGGCATCGGCGTCATCGACGCGCGTCAAGCGCACCACCCCGGGCGCGGCGGCGTCGGCGGGCACGGGCGCGAAGCCGACCGCGGCGACGTCGGTCCACGCGATGGCGGCGGCGTCCCAATCGGCGCCCGCCTCGGCCAGCGGCAGCGGCCACGCATCGGTGGGCCAATGCACCGGCTGGCCCGCGGGGTCGGTCAAGGGCGTCCACCCCGCCAGCAGCAGCGCGCCAGCGGCCAGCGTCAGGGGGCCGACTCGATGAGGGATCGCGGTCGTCAGGGCGCCACCGTCGGCGCCGCGGGCGGCGCGAGCGTGGGCACCACCGGCGCGTGGATCCGCGTGACCAGCGACGCGAGGAAGGCATCAAGCGGCATGGCCTCCACCGGCGCCGCCGCCGGCTGCACCGCACCAGAAGGGTCGACTTCGGCGAAGCTCAGGCCGCTCAAATCGCGGACCACGCGGCCGCCGGTCAGGTCCGGCTCGACGCGCAGCTTGCCCTGCGCCATGCCGACAACGCGCAGCTCGGCCGCCTTGCCGACGGGTTCGAGGAAGACCACGACCTGCTCGCCCACGGCAAAAACCGGCGCGCCCGAGACGCGCTGGCCGATGCCATCGACGGTGCCGCCCAGGGTGACGAGCGTGACCTCATCGGCCGCCTCGCCCTTGACCGCCCTCTCGACGCGCAGGCGCACCGTGGTGACCACGCGGCCTTCGCGCCATTGGCTGTTGCTGGCGGAGACGGTGGCGAGCGCGATGACCGAAGCGCGCTCGACGAGGGCGTCCACCCCGAGCGGGCGGACGAGCGCGGCGGTGGCCGGCGCGGCGACAAGCGCACAAAGCAAGAGCCAGAGCCGAATCTTCATCGAGACCTCAGAGCCGGACCGGCTCATCATAGCGGCAGGCGCGCAGTCGACACCACCGCCGCGACCGCTGTGGTAGATTGCCGTCATGAACGTCTCCGCGACCCGCGCCTATGCCGCCCTGCCGCTTCAAACGCCGGCCCGCACGCCGCAGGCCGTGGGCGTCTCGGTCTTCAAGGCGGCCATCGAGTCCGAAGCGCAGGCGGCGCTGCAACTGGTCGTCGCCGCCACCGAGGGCGCGCCGCCGCCCGACGCCACGCGCGGCACCCAGATCAACGTCTACGCCTGAAAGCGATGCGCGCGCGGTGAAACGTCGATCACGCGGGCGGCATCCCGTCGGGGCCATGCTTCGCCTTGCCCTTCATGCGCTTTTGCCGGCGCTCGCGATGGCCCTGCCCTCACGTTCCAGGGCGGCTGAACCCGCCTCCCCCGTCGAACCCGGTCCGCTGCCGGTCGCCGCGGCGATCGTGCCCGGGGTGCTGGTGCACGGATCCGGCCATTTTGTGGCGGGCGACGCCGACACCGGCTGGAAGCTGCTGGGCATGCAGGGCATCGGCCTGGGCATGGTGGCCGCGGCCGGCATCCCGTTTGCGTTGACCGGCGGCTCGCGACGCACGGCCGGGCCGCTGATCGCGGTCGCCACGCATGGCATCGGGCTGCTTTTCACGCCGATGGTGCTCGATGTGTACGGCGTGGCCACCGGTGGGCGCGACGCCACCCCGGCGCCGCAGGACGTGCTCGTGGCCCGGCTCGGCTACCGCTACATCTACGATCCGCAATTCAACTACCGGAACTTCGCCGCGCTGGGCCTCGACGTGGGCCTCGACGCGCTGGCGGTGCACGCCGACGCCTGGCTGGCGCTCGATGATGACAACCACCGCATCCGGCAGCAGCTCGACTGGCGGCTGCTGGGCGATGCGCACGACGTGCAAGACGGCAGCCGGCTTGACGCTCAGTTTGCGCTGACCTGGCATGACTATGGCACCGATGGCTTCTCGGTGCTGACCGGCGAAGTCGCGCTCGACGCGCGCTATGCCACCGGCCGCATCGGGCCCTCAT
>JAGQJJ010000878.1 GCA_020430675.1 Myxococcales bacterium | reverse complement strand
CGGCCCACGGCGTGCCGGTCGCCACCGAGGCCGAGGGCTATCGCCTCGACGCCCGAGCGTTGCTGCCGCCCCTGCAACTCAACGAAGCAGAGAGCGAGGCGCTGGTGCTGGGCTCGCGCATCGCCGCCGCTTGGGGCGGGCCTGAGCTCGCAGTCGCCGCCGGCAGCGCGCTCGACAAGCTCGAGGCGGTGCTGCCCGAGAGCGCCCGCGCCGCCCTGCGCCACACTCCGCTCTTTGCGCCCGGCGGCCCCTGGGCGCGCGAGGCGGCCACCGGGCTCGACGCGCTGCGGCTGGCCATCGCCCTGCGCCGCCGCGTCACATGCGCCTATATGCGCGAGGACGGCACCGAGACCGAGCGGGTGCTGCGGCCGGTCGCGCTGCAATTCTGGGGCACGAAGTGGACGCTCGGCGCGTGGTGCGAGCTGCGCCAGGCGTGGCGCACCTTCCGCATCGACCGAATCGCCGACTTGCGCCTGCTCGAAGAGGCGTGGCCCGAAGAAGATGGCGTCGATCTGGCCGGCTACCTGGAAGCGCAGCGCCGCGAGCAGGTGGCCATCGGCCTCGACGCCGACGGCCTCGGGGGCTGACGCCACGGGTGCCTCTACCTGGGGGCTTCTGGTATATCCATCGGCGGTCGATTCGCAGGAGTCCCCCGATGCGTATTCTTCTGCCCCTGGCCGCGCTCGCCTTTGCGCTCCATGGCTGCGATGACGGCGGCGGCGATGAGGCCGATGCCAGCCCGGTCGACGCCGCGGTCGACGCCGGCCCCGACCGCGGGCCCGCCCCCGATGCGATGCCCGACGCCGCGACCGAGGCGGCCATCGAGCTGACCGCCGAGCAGTTCGAGGTGCCGATCATCCCGCCCGGGCAGACGGTCGAACGCGAGCTTGAACTGCGCAACGTGGGCAACGGCAACTTGGAGATCACCGCGATCACGCTCGACGGCGGGCCCGCCTTCCAGCTGCTCTATCGCCGCGGGCCCAATGGCCGCCTGTTCATCGGCATCGACGCGATGGCGCGCGACCAGTTCTCGTACCCGCTGGTCGTCGAGCCCGACAACGTGCTGGGCCTCGTCGTGCAGTACCGACCCCAAGCGCCGGGCGAACCCTCGGGCCGCGTCGTGCTCGAGACCTCGGCGCCCGAAGGCACGGTCACGTTGCCCATCGTCGCCGTCGACGCGGTCGGCGCGGTTGAGGTGACGCCGTCGTCGCTCGACTTCGGCCGGGTGCGCGGGGGCGAAACCGCCCGCCTCGACGCCGTGGTGCAAAACGTCGGCGCCGGGCGGCTGCGCGTCACCGGGGCCCGCGTCGAGGGCTCGGCCGACTTCTCGGCCACCGTCGCCGGGGTCGACCTGGACGCGGTTGACCTGAGCGATCCCGACGGCGACGGCGAGCCGGGGCTCGGGCCCGACGGCGAGTTCACCCTTGCGGTCAGCTACGCCCCGCTCGAAGAAGGCCGCGATGAAGGCGTGCTGGTGGTGGTGACCGATGACCCGGCCCGGCCCGAGGTGCGCGTGCCGCTGGCAGGCAATGACACCACCGGGTGCATCGAGGTCGTGCCCGGCGACATGCTGGAGTGGATGGGCGACCCCGGCGCCGATACGCCCGCCGAGGTCACGATCACCAACTGCGGCGGCCAGCCGCTCACGCTCGACAACGTGCGGCTGCGCGCGGGTTCGGCCGACGTGCTCAGCCTGCCCGATCTGCCCATGTTCCCGCATTCGCTCGCGCCCGATGATCCGCCGCTGGTGGTCGCGATCCACTTCGAGCCCATCGAAGCCCGCATCCATCACGGGGCGTTGGTCATCCTGAGCAATGACCCGCAACGCCCGATGATCACCGTCGAGTTGGTGGCGATCAGCGGCGACAACCCGGACGATGGCCCCCCATGAAGCCCGATGCCTTGCTGCGCAACCGCGCGGCCCTCGACGGCCTGCGCCGCGTCCTGCGCGACTCGGGGCCGGCGCGCTTCGATCCGAATCGCACCGACGATGCTGGCACGCGCGACGAGGATCACCAGCCGCTCAACGAGATGCTGCAAGCGATCGCCTCTGGGCGAAATCGTAATCGTTCCGAGCTGTTGCGATTGATCGACGAGGCGTTGCACCGCATCGACAACGAGCCGGAGGAGTACGGCCTCTGCGTTGAGTGCGAAGAGCCCATCCCCGCCCGGCGGCTGGCGCTGATGCCCTACGCCGAGCGGTGTGTTGCGTGCCAGGGGGCCCAGGAGTCGCATGAACGCGCCGTGGGCGGCCGGCGCAACCTCACCGACTTTGTGGAGTAGCGGCTACTCGACGACTTCAACCAGCCGCATCGCGTCCACGGCGGCGTCGCCGTCGGCGTAGACGATGACCTGGAAGTCTTCACCCGCCGCCAGCGCCGGACCCGTGAAGTCGAGCGCGTAATCGACCACGCCGCCGGTGGGATCGAGCCGGCGCGAACCGCCGGTCACCGGCGTGAACTGCGCGCCGCGCCAGGTGCCGACAAAGACCCA
>JAGQJJ010000877.1 GCA_020430675.1 Myxococcales bacterium | reverse complement strand
CGCGTCATCGTCGGCGCCCACGCCCAGGGCGATGACCTGCGCCGCGCCCGGCTGCCAGTCAATCGCCGCGAAGCCGGTCTTTGCCGGATCGGATGCGAGGTCGATCCCCACTGTGCGCATGGGCTCAATCTCCCGTAGAGTGACCGTCGATGGAGGATGCCGCGATGGCAGTGCGCGTGCCATGGCAACGTCTCGACCCGGCCACGCTGCGGCGGCTGGTCGAAGAGTATGTCACCCGCGATGGCACCGATTACGGGCTGCGCGAGGTCGACGTCGAGACCCGCGTCGCCCAGGTGCTCAGCGCGTTGCGGCGCGGCGAGGCGTTTGTCACCTTCGACTCGCGGCTCAACAGCGCCACCATCATCAAGGCGACGGACGGGTCTTGAGCGGGCGCAGCCAGTACCAGACCCACGCGACGCCTTCGCGCAGCACGAAGTAGGGTTTGCCCAGCAGCGGCCGGGCCTGCACGGCGGGCACGGTGAAGACGTTGAGCCCGGCGCGCGCGCTCTCGAGCTTGACCCGGGCGCAGTGGTAGTCGTGGGTGACCATCAACAGGCGCTGCCAGCCATGCCGCCTGGCCAACGCGGCGGTGGCGGCCACCGTCGCGGCGGTGTTGACGCCGGTCTCATCGAGCACGATCGCATCGGGCGGCACGCCCTCGGCAATGGCCAGTCGCCGCATCGCCTCGGGCTCGCTGACCGGCGCGTCGTCGCCTTTGCCGCCGGAGAAGACCAGCACCGGCGCCAGACCTCGGTGGTGCAGCGCGATGGCGGTCAGCGTGCGATCGCGCAGCGCGTCGCTCGGCTGGCCGCTCGGCAGGACGCGGGCGCCGAAGACGATGATGGCATCGGCCGGGCGGGCGTAGTCGGTGACCGCGACGCTGGCGATCAGGAGCGCGACCCAGGTGGCGGCGGCCAGTCCGTGCAGCGCAAGCCCGCGCAGCCGACCGCCGGCCATGGGACGTGGCGGCCGGGCGGCGAAGGCAAGGAGCACCAGCGCGCTGCCCAGGCTCAGCGGGACCGGGATCGAGGTCGTGATGCCACCGGCGGCCAGCGCGCGATAAAAGCCGATCACGTCGGCGGCGCAGCCGATCGCGACGGCCAGCACCACCAGCCGGGCCGTCGAGGATGCGAGCCGTCGATCGCGCCAGAGCGGCCAGCCCAGAACGGCGAGCGCAAAGGCCAGCACCAGCAGCGCGCCGAAGCCGCCCTCGGCGGCCACGCCCAGCCAGAGCCAGTTGCCATCGAACGAAGGATGCAGCGCGCCGAGGGCCAGGTTGAGCACACCGAAGGCGGCCAGTACGCGCACCAGCGCATGAAGCAGGGCGCGCACCACCGCGGTCAGGCCGCGACCGTACTGCGCTGGCGCTCCTCTCGGTAGCGCTTGAGGGCCTCGTAGCTGCCCTGGAAGCACACCTGATCACCGGCGCGCAGGATCAGCGCGCTGACCACCGGCACGCGGGCCCCGGCGCGTACGACCGACATGACCGCCAGCCCCAGATCATCGAGCGCATGGCCCACGGTGCGCCCGTCGAGCGGGCCACCCGCGCAGGCGGTCGTCTGCACGACCACAAAGCGCTCACCCTGCACGTAGAAGGAGTTGATGATCTCGGGGTCGAGGCTTGAGATGGCAAAAAACGGTGCGGCGAGGCTGGTGGTCGAGTAGACCGCGTCGATCGCCAGGTTGCGGGTCAGTTTGAGGCCCAGCTCTTCGTTGAAGACCCGGGCGATGACGCGGATGTTGGCGTTGTACTTGCGGGCGTCGAGCGCGATCTCGAGGTTGACGATGTCATCGTCGGTCACCGCGAGCACCGCCTTCGCTTTGCGAATGCCGGCCTGCAAGAGCACCTTGTCGATCCGGGCATCGTCGACCAGCACCGGGTGGTCGCTCTGGCGGGCCACGCGCACGCCGTGAGCGTCTTCGTCGCGCTCGATGCAGACGACCGCCTCGCCGAGCTGCACGAGCTCTTCAAAGACCTTGGTGCCCACGCGCCCCAGGCCGCAGAGCACGATGTGATCGCGATAGGTCGATGCCACCACGTTGACCCACTCTCGGTGATTGGTGCGCTTGGAGAAGACGTGCAGGCTGAAGCGGGCCAGCAGGTCGAAGACGACGACGATGCCGACCAGCGGCGCGATGAAAACCACCGCCTGCACCAGCCCGTTTTCGGGCGGATGCGGGAAGACCGGCTCGGCCAGCATCAGGAAGTACATATAGGTCACCGCCGCCGCGGCATTGGTCGTGCCGTGGTCGTACAGCGCCCAGATGGCGGTGGTGCCGAGCAGGAAGATGAAGCTGACCGCCACCAGCGACGGCAGCATATTGCGCAGCAACGTGCCGGCATAGGCCAGGTGCAGCCACATGCGACGCCGCAGTGGCCACGTCTGGATCACCGACCGCTCACCGCGGGCGGTCATCGCTCCAGAATGCGCAGGAGTTCGACGTCGAAGACCAGCATGCCCGCCGGCGCGCCCGGGCTCCCCTTGTACGCCA
>JAGQJJ010000087.1 GCA_020430675.1 Myxococcales bacterium | reverse complement strand
GGGCCGAGCCGGCGCTGCTCAAGGCGGCGGACGTGCTCTCGGGGCACCCGGCGGCCCGCGCCGAGGCGATCGACGCCCTGGTGCTGTTGGCGCGGGCGTGCAACGCTCGGCGCGACGAAGACTGCGCGACGCAGGCGTTCAACCGCGTGCTTCGGCTCAATGCCGACTTCAAGCTCGACCCGGCGGGCGCACCGCCGTCATTGATGCGGCGCTTTGAGGCGGCGCAGGCGCTGCAGAACAAGCGCGGCGTCGGCCGCCTGCGGGCCCGCAGCGAGCCGGTGGCGACGGCGATCTTTGTCGACGGCACGTTTCGGGGCGTCTCGCCGCTCTACCTGACCGATCTGCCGCCGGGCGTGCACCACGTGCGGCTCACCACCGACGGCTATCGCGATGAGCTGAAGCTGGTGACCATCACCGCCAACCGCGAGACGCGGCTGGACGCGCGCCTCAACGCGGCGGCGAAGGCGGCGCTGTTGGAGCAGATCGTCGCCGGGCTGCCGGATGACCTCAACCGCATCGACGCCGACGCGCTGGGTGACCTGAAGGCGTTGTCATTCGCCGACCAGGCCATTCTGGTCGCCGCCGCGCCGCCCTGGCTGCGGGGCGGGCTTTTCGACCTGAAGACCGGCCGGCAGGTGCGCATCGTCGAAGTGCCGCTCGATGGCGATGGTGAAGAGGCCGGACGCACGCTGATCCGCGAGTTGTATCGCGGGCTCGACTTCAAGGCGCCGGGCGCGGTGAAGGCCGAGCCGTTGCCGCCGCCCGCCGAGACCGGGAGTCGCTGGTGGCTGTGGTCGTCGATCGCCGCGGGCGCCGCGGTGGCGGTGGCGGTGCCCCTGATCTTGTGGGCCACCGAAGACGAGCAGAAGGGCCTCAAGCGTCGTGACGGGGCGGGCGCGGTGGTGATCCGGTTCTGAATTCGCTCAGCCGCGGCGGGCCACGCGGTAGCGCACGATGGGCAACCCCTGACGCATGCACACCGTCTCGCGATGCGAGGGCGGCAGGTCGTCGGCGCTGAAGGGCACCGGCGACGCCAACTCGGGCATCGCGGCGAGCGCTTCGGCGATCTCGTCAGCGATGGCGGGCACGTCGGATTTGACGTGGATGGCGCCGTCAGGCGCGAGCAGGCCGGTGAGGGTCTTGGCGAAGTCGAGGTTGACCAGCCGGCGGCTGACGTGGCGCCGTTTCCACCATGGGTCGGGGAAGTTGATGTAGATGCCGTGCAGCGATCCCGGCGCCAACAGGCTCTCAGTGACGCGGCGCGCGTCGGCCCAGATGAGGCGCAGATTGCGCGGGGCAGCAGGGTCGGCGCCGAGCAGATTTGCCAGGCGCCAACAGAACTTGCGGCGGACCTCGACGCCGATGAAGTCCTCGTCGGGGCGCGCGGTGGCCACGCTGCGCAGAAACCGGCCGCGGTTGAAGCCGATCTCGAGGTTGAGCGGCGCCACGCGGCCGAAGATCTGCGCCCAGTCGAGCGGCAGCACTTCGGGGCGCACTTCGGGGCGATAGCCGCCGATGGCGGCGTCGCCGAAGAGGTCGCCGTTGAGCAGCGCCCAGGCGGCGTCGCCTTCCGGGCGGGTGGCGATGGGCCCACGCAGTCGCGGCACGAAGCGCCTCCGGTGGAAGTGGGCCGATGGTATACAGCGGCTCCGACGGCCACGCAACCGGCGGGCGCGGGGCGATCAGCGGGGGATCAGGGGCGGGCTGCCGGTGCGGCGTCGCCCACGGCAGACGGGGGCGGGCCGCCGTCACCGGCAGGCGGGCCCGGCGCGGGCGCGCGCTCGAACGGCAACGGCGCGACCCGGGCGACCCCCGCGTCCGGGATGGGCCCCAGGGCCGTTTCCGGCGCGGGGCGGCGTTCAAACGGCAACCGGGCGGGGGGGCCGATCGCGGCGTCGGGCGCCAGGGCAGGATCGGGCGCGCGGCGCTCGATTGGCCGAGTGCCCGCGACGCCAGTTCCCGCGTCGGCGACCGGCGCCGGCGTGGTTGCACGCTCAAAAGGCAGTTCCCCGGTTGGCGGTGCACCCGCATCCGGCGGTGGCACCACTGCGGCGTCGACCGGCGCGGGCGGGGGCCCCGTGTCGGTGAAGCGCGGTGCGGGCAACGTGCCCGTGTGGCCGGCGTCATGAGCTGGGGTGCCGCCATCGGTTGCGGCCACCGCGGGGGTCTCGTCCTCTTCCAGCTCGGCAGGCAGACGGCGCTCGGTGGGCGCGACGCCCGCGTCCAGCGTGTCGAGCACGCTGGGCGGCAGCTCAAGTTCGGGGTCGCCCATGATGCCGACAAAGAGCGCGGCTGCATTGTCATCGACGCCGGTCTTGTAGAGCAGTATGAGCCCCAGGCCGATGCCGATCGCCACGAGGCTGCCCAGGCCGCGCCCGCGCCGGATGGGCGCGATCTCGCTGGCGCGGCGTCGCGAGCGGCGGCGGCTCACGGGGCGGCGGCGGGGCGCATGTCGAGCACCCGCAGCACCAGTCGCCGCCGGCCGCGCCATTGCTCGATGCGCGGGCTGTAGAACAGGTCGACCGGCCCACGCCACATCGGCGCTTCGTGTTCGCGGTTCCAGGCCAGCGCCTCGCAAGGGCCATCGGCGGCGTCGAGCATGATCTTGAGATGCCCACCCCGCAGCGGTCGCGGCTGGCCGCGCACGGCGCGGCTGATGAGCGACGGACTCGGATTGGCGTGCCCGAACGGGCCCACCGCTTCCAGCGCCTCAACATCGGCCAGCGACAGCTTGTCCAGCGCGATCTCGGCGTCGGCCTCCAGCGCGGGCGGGCCCGGCGGACCGTGGCGCAGACGGCCGACGGCGTCGCAGAGCGCATCGCGGAAGGCTTCGAACTTCTCGACCCGCAGCGTCATGCCGGCGGCGGCGACATGGCCGCCATAGCGCAGCAGATGTTCGGCGCAGGCATCGAGGGCGGCTTTGATGTCGACGTCACCGGTGCTGCGCGCGCTGCCTTTGAGCAGGTCGCCGTCGCGGGCGAGCAGGATGGCCGGGCGGTGGAAGCGCTCGACCACGCGCGAGGCGACGATGCCGACAACGCCGGGGTACCAGTCCTCGCCGGCCAGCACCACCGCCGGCGCGTCGCTGTCGGCCAGCTCGGCTTCGACCCGGGCGATGGCCTCATCGACCATGCGCGCTTGAATCGTCTGGCGCTCGCGGTTCTGCCCCTCGACGGCCTGAGCCAACGCGCGGGCGTGGGCCGGGTCGTCGCCGATGAGCAGTTGCAGCCCGCGGGCGGCGTCGTCGAGGCGTCCAGCGGCGTTGATGCGCGGGCCCAGGCGGAAGCCCAGGTCGCGGGCGCTGATGCCGTCGGGCGTGCAGCGCGCGACCTCCATCAGCGCGGCGACACCGGTGCGCGGCCGGGCGCCCATCACGCGCAGGCCATAGCGCACGATGGCGCGGTTGACGCCGACGAGAGGCGCCACGTCGGCCACGGTGCCGAGCGCGACCAGGTCGAGGTACAGGTCGGGGCGCGGGTCAGGCCCGCGATAGCCCGGCGAGGCGCGCAGGTGGCGGCGGACCTGCACCAACAACAGGAAGACCACGCCCACGGCGGCCAGACCGCGGTCGGGGTAGCCGCTGTTCTTGCGGTGCGGGTTGAGATGCGCGTAGGCCGAGGGCTCGGGGTCGCTGACCTGGTGGTGGTCGATGATGATCACGTCGGCGCCGAGCGCCTGGGCGTGCTCGACCTCAGCCACCGCGGACGAGCCGTTGTCCACCGTCACCAGGACGCGGGTGCCGCCCTCGACAAGCCGCTCGATGGCCGCGCGGTTGAGGCCGTAGCCTTCGCGCAGCCGATGCGGGATGTAGACGTCCACCTCAACGCCCAGCACGTCGCGGAAGAACAGCCACAAGACCGCCGAGCTGGTCACACCGTCAACGTCGTAGTCGCCGTAGACCGTGATCTTCTCGCCGTCGCGCAGCGCCCGCACCAATCGTTCGGCGGCCCGATCGATGTCGGCGAGCTGGCCCGGCTCGGGCATGTCACCCAGGCTGGCGCGCAGATGGCGTTGTGCTTCTTGGGGGTCGTCCAGGCCGCGCAGATGCAGCAGGCGGGCGACGAGTTCCGGCACATCGAGGGTTTGCCGCAGGCGACTCACCGCCGCCTGATCGGCCTCGGCGATGCGCCATCGCCGCATGGGGCGGGTTTCTTCGGCCGCCACTCCGCTCAGGTGCGCGCCGCGCCGGCGGCCTTGGTCGGAGTGCCCGAGCGCCGCCGCAGGTAGGCGTCCATCGCCACCACCATCGGGCTCGCGATGTAGATCGACGAGTACGTGCCGACGATGACGCCGACCAGCATGGCAAAGGCGAAGTTCTGGATGATGCCGCCGCCGAACAGGTAGATGGCGAGCACGGCGATGAAGGTGGTCAACGAGGTCAGCACCGTGCGCGACAGGCAGTCGCTGATGCTGATGTTGATGCACTCGGTCAGGTTGCTGCCCAGGCCCTGGTCGACCGTCTCGCGGATGCGGTCATAAACAACGATGGTGTCGTTGAGCGAGTACCCGACGATGGCCAGCAGGGCGGCGATGATCGGCAGGTTGAACTCCAGACCGGTGATGCTGAAGATGCCGACCGTGATGCTGACGTCGTGCACCAACGCGATGACCGCGCCCGGGCTGTAGCGCAGGTCGAACCGGAAGCTGACATAGAGCAGGATGCCGATCAGGGCGTAGATGACCGCCAGCACCCCTTGATTGCGCATCTGCTTGCCGACGGCCGAGCCGACCGATTCGAGGCGGTCGATGCTCTTGAAGTCGGCGCCGTACTTGCCCTTCATCGCGTCGATCAGCCGATCGCGCACGCCGGGCAGGTGGATGATGTAGATCGGGTTTTCACTCTCGCTCTGCTGACCCACCGTCGCGGTGGCGAAGCCGGCGCCCTTGACGCTCTCGGTCAGCTTGCCCTTGGTCTCGGCCGTCGCCGCGGTGAACCGCACGCGCAGCTCCTCACCGGCTTCGTCCGAGTCATCCCACAGCGCGGGCTCGCCCAGCGCCCCGACGACCGAGGCCTTGATCTTCTGCTTGTCGCCGTCGCTGAGCAGGCTCTGGGTGCGGCTGCGCACGAAGTAGCGGCCCTCGTCGGTGAGCCCGTAGGTCACCACCTCGGGCTCGTCGAGGCCGGTGTCGCTCACCGCGCTGCGCAGGTCGCCGACCGGCACCGGCTTGTTGAAGGCCAGCAAGGCCTCGGTGCCGCCGGCGAAGTCGATGCCGAAATTGAGGCCGACCGTGGCCACGAGGCCCCACGAGATGGCCACCACCAACGCGCTGATCACGACCATCGAGCGGCTGATGCCGAGAAAATCGTAGCGCGTGCCGGGTTTGAAGAACTCCACGGCGGCCCTCCTAGATGCTCATGCCGGTCGGCTCGCTGCCCCGCCCGTACTTCGCGTTGAAGACGAGGCGGGTGGCGACGAGCGCGGTGTAGAGCGAGCTGATGATGCCGATGCCCAGGGTCACCGCGAAGCCGCGGATGGGACCGGAACCGAACTGGTAGAGCACGACCGCGGCGATACCGGTCGTCACGTTGGCGTCGAAGATGGCGCTGAACGCCTTTTCGTAGCCCGCATCAATGGCTTTTCGCACCGAACGACCAGCGCGCAGTTCTTCGCGAATCCGCTCGAAGATCAGCACGTTGGCGTCGACCGCCATACCGATGGTGAGCACGATGCCGGCGATGCCCGGCAGCGTCAGCGTGGCCCCGAAGGCGGTCAGCCCGCCGAGCACGAAGACGACGTTGAGCAGCAGGGCGAAGTTGGCCACCAGCCCGGCGAATTTGTAGTAGAGGCCCATGAAGACGACCACCGCCAGGAAGCCGATGATCATCGACAGGCGACCGGCTTCGATCGAGTCCTGGCCGAGCGTCGGGCCGACCTGGCTGTCGTAGAGCTTGCGCAGCGGGGCTTGCAGGGCGCCGCTCTTGAGCACGGCGACCAGGGCCGAGGCCTCGCGGAAGGCGCGGTTGCCGACGGCGCCCATCTCGATCTGCACCCGCCCGCCCGGGATCGGCTCGCGAATCCGCGGGGCGCTGTAGACGATCTCGTCGATCATGATCGCCATCAGCTCTTTGGTGTGCTTCTTGGTCATCTCGTAGAACTTGTCGGCGTCGACCTGATCGAAAACCATGTGCACGACCGGGCGGTTGAACTGGTCATAACCCACGCTGGCGTCGGTCACGTTCTCGCCGCTCATGCCTTCCTTGCGCAGCATGAAGCGCGCCTCGTAGGCCAGCACGAAGGGCGAGTTGACCAGCGTGTCCGCGTCGGCCTGCACCTTGCGCAGCTGCGATTGCTGCTGCTCGTTGAGGTTCTGCACCTCTTCGAGCGCGGCATCCTTCGGGTCGACAAAAATCTCTTTGAAACCAACGAGATGGTCGGCATCGTACTGGCCGTCGATCATGTACTCGATGATCTCGCGGCTGGTGCTGCGCAGCTGGCCGTTGGTCGAATGGATCTTCTGGATCTTGAGCGCCGGATCGAGCTCGGCGGGCCAGTTGGCGTCGGTGGGCTTGCGGGCGCTCGCCTTGCGGTAGAACTCCTCGCGTGCCGGGCCCTGATCGACGATCTGGAAGTGGAGCTGACCGGTCTGGGCCAGCTTTTCCTTGGCCGCCGCGAACTCCTCTTCCTTGATGCCGGGCAGCTGCACCACCAACTCGCTCTCGCCGCGCTTCGAGATGGTGCTCTCGGCCACGCCGAAGGCGTTGATGCGCCGCTCGATCGTCTCGACCGCCTGGTCGACCGCGCCGTCGCGGAACTCTTCGATCGACCGGTCGCTCATCACCACGGTGACGACGTTGTCGGTGACGTCCGAGATCTCGTAGCTGGGCAGGTACTTGTTGATGAAGCTCTGGTCGAAGGCGGCCACCCCGTCGACCGTGGGGAAGACGACCTTGATCGTCGTCACCTCATCGGCCGTCGCGCCGTCCTGCGGCTGGGCGTGCACTTCGATCTGCTTGTCATCTTTGAGCGCGTTCTCGATCGCGCCGGCCGTCTGCACGGCCTTGCGCTTGAGCGCCTCTTCAATGTCGACCTTGTACTGGAGGTGAATGCCGCCCTGCAGGTCGAGGCCGAGCACCATCTTCTGGTCGAAGATGTTGCTGAACCACTCCGGCAGGCTGATCGCCTCCTGGCCTTCCTTCTCGCGCGCCTTGTTGACGAAGTCGACCGTCGTGGGCACCAGCATCAAGGTGAAGAGCGCCACGAAGAAGACCAGGCCGATGCCGCGCCATCTGCTGCGTCCGCCCATCGCTTACTTTCCTTTTTCGGCGGGCACGGGCGTCGCACCGTCCGCCGCCGCCGCGTAGAGGTTGACCTGGGCGCGCAGCACCCGAACCTTCATCCGGTCGGCCACCTCCAGCACGATCTCGGCGTCGGTCAACGCATGGATGGTGCCGATGATGCCGCCCGAGGTGACGACCACGTCGCCCTTCTTCAGCCGGGCGAGCATCTCCCGCTGCTCTCGCGCCCGCTTTTGCTGTGGGCGAATCAAGAGGAAGTAGAAGATGACGAACATCAGGACGAAGGGCATCAGACTGAGGATGCCGCCGCCTTGCGGCGCGCCTTCGCCCTGATTGATGGTCAGCAGGATCAGTTCGTTCACGGTTCTCTCGTTCGTCGCTCGCGCCCCCGAACGGGTGACGGGCAGTCACGGCCCAAAGGCGCCCGAGCGGATCACGGTCGAAAGTCGGCAGGCTTTAGCAGATCGATCCCGGTGAATCAAGCTCGGCCTTCCACGCGCGGTAGAAGCGGGCGAAGCGCCCGTCGCGAAGCGCCCGTCGGATGGACCGCATGAGGTCGAGGTAGATGTGCAGGTTGTGGATCGACAGCAAGCGGTGCACCAGCAGCTCGTTGGCCACGAGCAGGTGGCGCAGGTAGCCGGCGCTGTAGGTGCGACAGGTCGAGCACGCGCAGTCCGGGTCGATGGGGCCGGTCTCGGTGCGAAAACGCGCGTTGCGGATGTTGATCTTGCGACGCCCGCCATCAACAAAGAGGCCGCCCTTGCGCGCGTTGCGGGTGGGCATGACACAGTCGAACATGTCGACGCCGCGGGCGACGCCTTCGAGCAGGTCGATGGGGGTTCCGACGCCCATCAGGTAGCGCGGACGGTCGGTCGGCAACTGCGGCGCGGTGTGGGCCAGCGTGGCGTACATCTCGGGAATCGACTCGCCCACCGAGAGGCCGCCGATGGCAAAGCCTTCGAAGTCGTGCGCGCAGAGCTGCTCGACGTGGCGCGTGCGCAGCGCGAAGTTGGTGCCGCCCTGGATGATGGCAAACAGCGCCTGGTCGGGCCGCGTGCGCGCCGCGTGGCAGCGCAGGGCCCAGCGCGTGGTGCGCTCCATCGCTTCGAGGATGTGGTCGGGCGGCGAATCGGGCGGCGCGAGGTGGTCGAGACACATCGCGATGTCGCTGCCGATGGCGCCCTGGATCTCCATCGAACGCTCGGGGGTGAGGTGCAGCAGGCCGCCGTCGATGTGGTTGCGGAAGGTCACGCCCTCTTCGGTGATCTTGCGCAGGCCGGCGAGCGACAGGATCTGGAAGCCGCCGCTGTCGGTGAGGATGGAGCGTCGCCACGCGGCCATGCGGTGCATGCCGCCCAGCGCGCGCACCGTGTCGATGCCCGGGCGCACCGCCAGGTGATAGGTATTGCCGAGGATGATCGAGGCGCCGAGGGCTTCGAGTTCATCGGCGGTCAGCGCCTTGACCGAGGCCAGCGTGCCGACGGGCATGAAGACGGGCGTTTCGACCTCACCATGGGTCGTGCGATAGCGGCCGAGGCGGGCTTCGGTCTCGGCGCAGCGGGCTTCGACGCGGAACCTCAGGTCCATCGGCCGCCCTCCCGGCGCAGCAGCATCGCGTCGCCGTAGCTGTAGAAGCGCATCTCGGCGGCGACGGCAGCGCGGTAGGCCGACAGCACCCGGTCGCGGCCGGCGAAGGCGCTGACCAGCATCAGCAGGGTGCTCTCGGGCAGGTGGAAGTTGGTCACCAGGCCGTCGATCACCTTGAAGTCGAAGCCGGGCAGGATGAACAGGTCGGTGCGATCGGCGCCGGGCGCGCGGGCTTCGCTCTCGAGCGCGCGCACGACCGTGGTGCCGACGGCGATGACCGGGCGGCCGCTGGCCAGCGCGGCGCGCGTCTGGGCGGGCACCGAGTAACGCTCGGCGTGCATCGTGTGATCCGAGACATCATCGCTGCGCACGGGCAGAAAGGTGCCGGGGCCGACATGCAGGGTGATGGTGTGAATCGCCACGCCCTTCTGGCGCAGCGCGTCGAGCAGCGCCGGCGTGAAATGCAATCCGGCGGTCGGCGCGGCGACGGCGCCCGGCTCGCGGGCGAAGACGGTCTGGTAGCGGTCGCGATCGGCGGCATCAGCCTCGCGGCGGATATACGGTGGCAGCGGAACGGCACCGACCGCGTCGAGCCATGTCCACAGGTCGTCGACGCCTTCGAGCATCAGTTCGACCGTGCGATCGCCGCGCGAGGTGCCGATGGTGGCCAGCGCGCCGCCGGGCAGGTCGATGAGGCCGCCGGGGCGCAGGCGTTTGCCGCGCAGCATGGCCGTGATGCGGCCGTCGCCGAGCGGCTCGACCACCAACACCTCGACCTCGCCCCCGCTGCGTTTGTGGCCATGAACGCGGGCCGGCACGACGCGGGTGTCGTTCAGCACCAACAACTCATCGCCGCGGAAGGCATCGAGCACGTCGGCGAAGGGGCCGATCTGCGGGGGGCCGTCGAGCGGTACGCGCATCAGCCGGCTGCCGTCGCGGCGGGCGCTGGGGCGCTGCGCGATCAGGTGCGGCGGCAGGTCGAAGGTGAAGTCCGAGCGCAGCATGGGCGCGGACGATCGCCGAACTGGCCGGGCCGCGCAACCCTGCACTGGCGCGCATCGCCATTGCAACCGCAGCGCGGGTGACCACAATGGCGCCATGAGCACGCTCGAATCCCCCCGACGCAAAGAAGAAGCCCGCCAGCGGGCCGAGGCGCGACTGCAGCGCGCGTTTGAGGACGACGA
>JAGQJJ010000876.1 GCA_020430675.1 Myxococcales bacterium | reverse complement strand
AAACTCCGTGATTGAGCCCAACAATCGCTCGGTCGTCGGTTCGGCGGGCATCACCTTCTCCGTCGTGGGGTCACCGCATCGGCCGCATCGAGTCTATATGCGCGCCGTGTGCCGGAATCAACCCAGGCTGTGACTTTGCGGGGTCTGTGTAGCCGCGTGCACTTGCCCCGCCCGCTGGTGCGCCTGGAGGCGTGTCAAGCGCGGTCAGCCGGGCGCCGGTAGCAGACGAAGCTGCGGCACGTCCAGAAGCCGAGGGCGCGCGTCCAGTTGAGCAGGCGCTCGTCGGTGTGGCCGGCGCGCACCATCACGCCCATGCCCTCGGCGGCGGCCTGGCGCATCAGGTCGACGAGCAGGCCACGGCCGATGCCGCGCCCGCGCACGGCGGGCAGCACCGCGAGGCCGCCAACCGTCCAGGCATCGTCGATGAGGCGGGCGGCGATGAGGCCGACCGGGTGGTCGTCGAGCCGCGCGACGCGGATTCGGGTCGTCTTGTCGATCAGGCGCTCGCGACTGAAAAGTGGCGGCGGCCAGGTGCCGGCGCTGGCCGTCTCGAGCAGCGCATGGGCCGCGGCGGCGTCGGCCGGCCGTTCGAGGCGCGCGGTGCGGAACGCTTGCGGCACATCATCGAGCGCGCCGTCCCAGCGCTGCAGGAAGACCACGCCCAGCACATCGAAGCCGCGCGTCTCCAAGAAGCGGCGCACGCTGCGCTGGGCGGCGTCGCAATTGGCAAACAGCGGCACCTCGCTGGCGGCGAGCGCCGCGTAGAGGCTGGCGCCCACGCCCTGGCGACGGTGGTCGGGGCGCACGCGCACCTCGATGGTCGCCGCGCCGTCGAAATGCCGGCGCCAGCCCACGCCGATCACCGCGTCGTCGGCCACCGCGACCAGCGCGCGGGCCCGATCGGCGGGGTCGAAGTCGACCGGAATGCTCAGCGGATCGTCGGCCTCAACGCGCGCCAGGCAGTGCTCGACGGCGGCAAGCTCGATGGCGGTGGCGGATTCGATGTGCACGAGCCTCTCGGAAACAATTGCAGAGGCTTTGTTTTCGGGGAATCGGCGGTGTGAATCGAGGGCGAGGTTTTGCACCTTTTGCCCCACATCGCTTCACACGATCTCGGATCCGAAGGCCATCAGTCCAAAGAGGCCGCCGGTGTGCACGAAGACGGGGCGGGCGGCGGCGGCGGGATCGGCGGCGCCGAGCCACGCGAGCATGCCGCGCCAGGCCTTGCCGGTATAAACCGGGTCGAGCACCACGCCGTCGCCGCGGGCGACTTCGGCGATCAGCGCCATCTCGGGCGGCGTGGTCAGCGCGTAGCCCCGGCCGCGGAAGCCTTCGAGCACCTCAAAGTCGCTCTCTTCAAGCTTTGGCGTACCGGCCATGGCATGGGCCTCGTCGGCGAAGCGCGTGACCATGACCTTGATCTGGGGCGCGTCGTAGAGCACCGCGACGCCCACGACGCGCGTCGGCCAGCCCCGGCGCTTGACCCCGATGGCCAGCCCGGCGAGCGTGCCCGCGCTGCCGGTGGCGCAGAAAATCGCGGTGGGCGGCTCGGCGCATTGCGTGGCCAGCTCGTCGACCACCTCGGCGCAAGCCAGCGCACCCATGCCACTGCTGCCGCCTTCGGGGATGACATACGGTCTGCCGCCGGCCGCCCGCACCTCGTCGGCGACCGCCGCCATCGCCTCGGGCCACCGCGCATAGGTCGCCGCGTCGATGGCGCGCAGCTCGGCGCCCACCAGACGATCGAGCAGCAGATTGCCCTGGAGCGGGACGGCCAGATCCGCGGCCTTGCCATTTGCGGTCTTGAGCAGCAGCACCGGCTTGAGCCCCAGCGGCGCGGCGGCGAGCGCGGTGGCGCGGCAGTGATTCGATTGCACCCCACCGCAGGTGATGACATGCGTCGCGCCCTGCGCCATTGCATCGGCCAGCAGCCATTCCAGCTTGCGCACCTTGTTGCCCGACAGATGGCTGCCGGTCAGGTCATCGCGTTTGATCCACAGCGACCGCCCAAGGCGCGCCGAGGTGGCCGGCGCCAGAGCAAGCGGTGTGGGGCACTGGGCCAGCATGAGGCGGGGCGGGGCGGTCATCGGCATGGGCACCTCCCTTGTGAGCGTCGCCGCACTGTAGCCGATCGCGCGGTGGGCTGGCAGGCGCGGAGCAGCGGAGATGTCGGACCGCGGAGAGCCTCGAGGCAAGTTGTGCTGGGCGGGCACGGTGGCGGTGGCGGGCTGCGGTCGGCTGCAAGCGCGGCTACCACGTGGTCCTCAGCCAAGGGGCAAGGTCAAGGCGGCACGCTTCCGCGGCGGGAGGCCTGAGGCTCGCCCAGCGGGCTCGCGTGCCGTCAAGTACGCCGCGGAGGGTGGTCTCCAGACCGGGTTGCACAGGCGGGCCATCCTGCGCACTCTTGCCGGGTTGCACGGTTGCGGAGGGCGCGATGCGCGCGGGATGGCTGCTGCTTTTGCTGGGCGTGCTGGCGCTTGGCTGCGGTGATGAT
>JAGQJJ010000875.1 GCA_020430675.1 Myxococcales bacterium | reverse complement strand
GCGTCATCTCGAAGCGCTGCGCGGCGCGTGGGGCCCGCATCACCGTGGGCGCCTGCTCGATGAGGCGTTCGATGTCAGCGGAGTCGATGCGGAGGCCCAATTCGCAGGCGAGCGCGGGCACCCGCAGCCCGAGGATGCCGTCGCGCTCGATGGCGCCTTCGGGCACGCGCAGGCGCCCGTCGCGCAGGTCGGCGAGGCCACCGAGCGGATCGAGCACGACGCCGTCGGGCGCCACGGCAAAAGCGTCGAGGGGGATCAGCCGGTCGCAGAGCGCGCGCTCAAGGCCGTCGGCCGCCGGCCAGATGCGCCACGTGCCATCGGTCAGCGCGCCGGGCTGCGCAGGGTCATCGGTGAGCGTCGGCGTCGCCCGGCGCAGCGAGGCGAGGTCGAGCGGCACCATGGCTTCGGGGCGAACATGGATGGCCGGCCCCCCCTGCGCTAGCCGCGCGGCGCTGCTGATCAGATGCGCGCCCAGCCGAGCGAGCGGCGCGGGCAATGGGGGCAGACGGGCCGGTGACATAGGTGTGAGGGTAGCGAATCCCCGGGGCCCCCACAATGGAGGCGACGGGCGCCGCGATGCGGGTCTTGCGCTCAGGCGGCGGCGGCCAGCCAGGCGGTGTAGCGGCGGCGCGCGTGCGGGTTGAGGTACTTGAAGCGGTAGCCGCGCACGCGCTCGGAGCCGCGCCCCGGCTCTTCGTAGAGCAGCTCGCCCAGCGCGCGCACCGGCGGGCCGCCGTCGGGCAGGCGAAATTGCAGCCAGGCGTAGCGCGGCGCGCCCCAACCATGGCCGGGCACACCGGCGAGGCGCAGGCCTTCGGGCCCCAGGTCTTCGGTGACGCACAGGCAATGGTCGTGCTCGCCAAGAATATGGTCGACGAGCAGTTGGCGGGCGATTCGGGGATGCGTGCGACGGTCGTCCATGTGCTCCTCCGTACTCACCAAGCGTACATGGCGTTTTGATTATTACACACACCTACTTCGGCGACGCAACGGGCATTTCGCGTCTTCTCGCAACCTTGTAGGCTGCGCGCATGATCGGTCGTCGCCCGCGGGTGCTGTACATCGAGCCGTTCGAGGCAGGTTCGCACGCGCAGTTCGGGCGCACGCTGCGTCGCCACGTCGACGCGGATTGGACATGCCTGACGCTGCCGGGTCGCCATTGGAAGTGGCGGGCGCGGGGCTCGGCGGTGTGGTTTGCGCGGGCGCATGCGGCGACCTTGCGCGCGCCTTTTGATGTGCTGCTCGCGAGCGCCTATCTGCCGCTGGCCGATCTGCTCGCCTTGCATCCGGGGCTCGCCCAGCGCCCGCGATGGCTCTACTTCCACGAGAACCAGCTCGCCTACCCGGTGCGCGACGAGCAGACCGGCGAGCGCGACTTCCACTTTGGCTTCACACAGCTCGTCTCGGCGCTGGCGGCGACGCGCTGCTTTTTCAACAGCGCGTGGAATCGCGACAGCTTCCTGAACGAGGGCGCGCGGTTGCTCTCGCGCTTGCCCGACGCCGTGCCAGAAGGCTGGATCGACGATATCCGGGCGCGCAGCGAGGTGCTGGCCGTGCCGCTCGACCTGCCCGCTGTGCCGCTCGTTGGCGATGAAGGCCCGCGCGAGGCCGGGCCCATCGTGTTGTGGAATCATCGCTGGGAGTACGACAAGGATCCCGAGGCCTTTTTTGGGGCGCTGTTTGCCTTGGCCGAGCAAGGCGTGCCGTTTCGCGTCGCGGTGTGCGGCGAGCGTTTTCGCAAGGCGCCGACCATCTTCGCCGAGGCCCAGGTCCGTTTGGCGGGGCGGGTGGTGCATTGGGGGCATCTGGCCGACCGCGCGGCGTACGAAGCGCTGCTCGGGCGTTGTCATCTGGCGGTGTCGACGGCGCGGCACGAGTTTTTTGGGGTCGCGGCGCTCGAAGCCGCCCATTTTGGCGCACGGCCCCTGGTGCCCGATCGGCTGGCCTATCCCGAGACGATGCCCGCCGAGTACCGCTACGCCGAGGGCGAGCTGGTGCCGACGCTGGCGGCGCTGTGCCGCGCCTGGACGGCTGGCGCCTTGACGCTGCGCGCCGATCGCCGCGCGTTGACCGCGCCGTTTGGTGCCCCGCTGCTGGCGCGGTATCGGGCCTTGATCGCCGAGGCTTGCGACGCCGCCGAGGGCGACCGATGATGCGCCGTGGAGTCCGCGGAGGTCATGGTGCGCGCGCTGTTGCCAATCTTGCTGCTGGTGTGGTTCACAAACGCTCGCGCCGGCGAGGTCGACGCGGACGGCGATGGGCTCGATGCCGCGACCGAGGCCCTGCTCGGCACGTCGGATGAGCTGGCCGATACCGACGGCGACGGTCTGCGCGATGGCCTTGAGGTCGGGCGCGTGGGCGACGCCGACCCGGCGACGCGGACCGACCCGCTGCGCGCCGACTCGGACGGCGACGGGCTGAGCGACGGCGAAGAAGACCTGGACCACAACGGCGCCGTCGGCCCGGTCGAGACCGATCCGCTGCGGGCCGACAGCGA
>JAGQJJ010000874.1 GCA_020430675.1 Myxococcales bacterium | reverse complement strand
GCGGGGTTTCTGCACGGCAGGCGTGGGCGCGGGCTCGGCGACCGGCGCCGCCGCCTCGACCACCGGCGGCGCTTCGGGCAGCTCGGCGGCGTTGCCAAGCAGCAGGGCGATGCGATCATCAACCGCCAGCGCCGTCGGGGGCCGTTCAGTGTGGTCGCGCGCCATCAGGTGGCGGACGAGCGCCTCCACTTCGGCCGGAATGCCCGCCTCGGGCGCGACCTCGGCAAACGGCGGCAGCTCGGCCGAGAGATGTGCTTCGAGGACTTCGATGGCGCCCTTGCCCGGGAACGGCACCCGGCCGGCGAGCATGCGGTACATCAAGGCGCCGAGCGAGTAGAGGTCGCTGCGCGAGTCGACCTCGTCGCCGCGCACCTGCTCGGGCGACATGAAATACGGCGTGCCGAGCAGCGCGCCGTCCTGCGTCTGGAACAGGCCCTCCGCCTGTTGCGCTTCGGGGGCCAGGATCTTGGCCAGCCCGAAGTCGAGCACCTTGACCAGCTCGTCGCCGCTGGTCGTGCGCGTCAAGAAGACGTTCTCTGGCTTCAAGTCGCGGTGCACGACGCCGACCGCGTGCGCTTCGGCCAGGCTGGAACAGATCTGGTGGGCGATATGCAGCGTGCGCTCAACCGACAGCCGGCCTTCAGCGGCCAGCTCGCGCGCCAGATCGCGGCCTTGCAGGTACTCCATCACCAGGTAGACCAGGCCTTGCCACACGCCGAAGTCGAAGACGGTGATGGTGTGCAGGTCGGTGAGCTTCGAGACGGCCATCGCCTCGCGGCGGAAGCGGCCGACCAGCTTCGGCTGCCCGCGCAGGTCGGCGCGCAGCAGCTTGATGGCGACGCGCTTGCCGATGCCGACATGCTCGGCGAGGTAGATGGCGCCCATGCCGCCCGAGCCGAGCAGGCGCACGATGCGGAAGCGGTTGTCGATCACCTGACCGATGAGCGCGTCTTCGGCCTCCTGTCCGGCGGGCGGGAGGCGCGTGCCACAGGCGCCGCAGAACATGTTGGCCCACGGCACCTGACTCCCGCAGGCCGAGCAGCGGCGCTGGGGGCCCTCTTCGTCGCTCACGGCACGATGAGCGCCCCTTCCAGGCGCGGCACGGTGAGGAAGGCGTCGCTGCGGGTGCGGTAGGTCTCGGTGCCGGCCAGCGTGGCCACGACCGAGGCCCATTCGCCCTCGCCGACCAGGATGGGCCCGCCGGTCTCGACGCGGGCGGGGCAGTCGTCGCCAGTGGTGCACAGCGCAAACGTCACGATGTCACGCCCGCTCTCGGCGCGCTGCGCGCTGACGACCCGCCCGCGCAGCTTCACGCGGGTCCCGCGCAGAGTCTCGGCGTTGGCGATCATCTGGGGGTAGGCCGGCGGCGTGGCCGGCACCCCCTCCATGCGCGCCCGGGCCTCGGCCTGCAACGCTTCAACCTGGATGCGCGCGTCGGCGGCCGAGAGGCGCTCGACGTCGACCACCATGCGGTTCGGCCGGCGGCCGGCGGCGTCGACGACGACCTCGATGCGCTCGCTGCGGGCCGCGCGCACCGGCACGCGCACCGCGAAGTGACCGTCGACATCGGCGGTGAGGGCCTGCTCGCCGACGCGCACTTCGGCGCCGGGCAGGGTGCGGCCGATGAGCTCGACCGAATCGGACGTCTGTCGCCAACGCCGCGCGGGGGCCAGGATCTGGATCGGCGTCACCGGGAAGGGCAACGTGAGCGTCTCATCGAATCGCTGCGCCTTGCCTTCGGGGCCGGCGACCTCAAGGGTGAACGGCAGCGTGCCGATCGGCGCCTCTTCGCCCGGCCGGTCGATCGCCTCGAGCAGCGGCGCCGGATCGACCAGCACGCGCTGGCGCTGCTCGCCGGCCGACTCGACGCGCGCGCCGGGCGCGGTCACGGTATAGCCGGGCGCGGTCTGCACCTCGATGGCGATCGGGCGGCCGGCTTTGGGTGGGGCCAACGGCGGCGTCGACCAGCGGAAGAGCACCATCAGCGACGCGGGCAGCGGCGTCGGCTCGCCGCGCGCGACCGCGCTCAGCTCGATGGGCATCGGGCCAGGGGCAAGATCGGCGATGGGCAGCGAGAACGAAACCAGCTCGTCGGCCGACGTCTCGCCCCCCGGATGGCGCACGGTCGCTGCCGTCGAGGTCCGCACCTCGGCCACCACGCGCACGACGCTGCCCGTCGGGCGTGCTTCGAAGCGCGAGAGCGACGCGGTGAAGGCCAGCGCCCCCCGGGCCAGCCACAGGGCAAGCGCGAGGCCGATCAGCAACAGGGCGACAAAAAGGACCAGGCGGGCGGTGCTCGACTCGCGGCCCACGTCGATGGGCGCGAAGGGGCCGGTGATGCGCTCGAACTCGCGAGCGCCCTCATCGGTGGCCTCGGCGGGCGCGGCCTCGACGGGCGCGGGCTCGGCGGCGGGGGCGTCGCGCAGCACCGGGTCGGCGACGATGACCGACGGCCCGGCGCCGATGGGCGACTGCGGCGCAACCGGCGTCGCGACCGCGA
>JAGQJJ010000873.1 GCA_020430675.1 Myxococcales bacterium | reverse complement strand
CCATCGCGTTGCTGTCTGCCTTGTTGATTCCGTCCCTCGCCACCGCGGCCGTCACGGTCTGCGTCGATGTCGAGGTGAAGTCCTGGACTCAGGCCCCACCCGAAACTTCAACCGAAGTGACAGAAAATGATCCCGAGCGGCCCTTCGACCCGTTTGCCATCGATCCCGCCCGCTATCTCGAGCGCATGACACGCTACGAGGTCACCCACGAGGTCGGCTTCGAAGCCGTCGATGAGGGCTGCGCCGAGCACCTGACCATCGAGCTGTACCCGCTGCGCGACGGGTGGACCGTCTTCGCGCGCTACAGCGGCCACAGCCGAGAAGAGAAGGTCGATCACGTCGAGCTCGACGAGTTCGTCGCGCTCGCGCAACGCCTGACCACCGCGCTGCTCGGCGACCAGCCGGTCAGTGACACCATCAACCGTGAAAACGTGCTGCGGGCCGACAGCAAGGCCGACCTGCGCACCATCGAGGGCGAAGGCCACTTCGTGCTCGCGCTCGGCACGCAGGTGCGCGTCGGCAAGCTGCCCACCGGCGCGGGCGCCAACCCAGCGACCGATGAGCTGCGGGTGCTGACGCCGCTCAGCTTCCAGCTCGGATACCGCGGCAAATACCAGGCATGGGGCCTCGACGCCTTCCTGCGCGGCGCGGTGGGCACCAGCAGCCAGGCGCCGCGGCGCAACTCGGGCGGCGGGCACGCCGATTTCGACGGCTCCGCGGCGTTCGGGCTGCACTTCCTGCGCTACCTGGACGCCCGCGGCGTGACCTCGATGTACTTCGGCGGCGGCGCCGTCTTCCAGCTCTCGCGCTTCTCGATCGTGCGCGCTGAGGCCGACTGGCGCGACGACGAAAAGACCGAGTCGCTCTACGGCGGCGGTCTCGACGTCGACCTGGTGCTGGGCTGCGAGTTCATGCGCGCGAGCAGCGTGCACTTCTTCGTGCAGGGCGAGTTGCAGGCGCCGACCTATCGATTCGAGACCGAGGTGGACGCCGGCGGCCTCGACGTCTACCTGCCGGGCGGGCTGCTCCAGATCGGCATGGTCTTCTGAGCGATGCGCTGCCTCGCCCCACTGGCGCTGCTCGCGCTCTGGCCCGCCCTCGCCGCGGCGCAGGGACCTACTTCGACGTGCGTCGAAGTACGCACCGCCCGCGGCGACGCCGACGCGCTCAAGCGCCTGGTCATGACCGAGCTGGACCGCTTCCCGACGCACCGCGCGACCGAAGGCGATTGCGGGTCGTACCTGCGCGTCGAGGTCATCGAAGTCGCCGAAGCGACCTACGTGACCGGCCGCATCAATACTCAGGTTCCCCATCGCGAGGCGGTCGAAGAGGGCGACCTGGCGCACGCCATCGAGCGCATGCTGCGCGTGGTGCTGCACAACGACCCCGTGCGCCTGCGCGGCCCGCGGTCGGGCGACTGGCTGCGCGACGCCTTCCGCGCGCTGAAGCGGGGTGAGACCTTCTACGGCGCTGAAGCCTACGAAGTGGCGACCTGGCTCGACGGCGGGCCGACCGCGCTCGGCGGCGTCGCGGTTCAACTTCGACGCGAGGCGTACGACTGGCACCTGGGCGCGCGGCTGGCGTTTGCCCATCAATTCAGCGATACGCCGGCCGACGAGGTCCACCTCACGTCCCATCTGGCCATCCAGTTGGAGGCGATCTGGTTCCCGAACCCGCTCGCCGACTCCGCGTTCTACGTGGGCGGCGTACTCGGCGCCGAGCATCAGCGCTTTCACGGCCCCGCCCCCGGCTATGGCGAAGGCGTCGCCGAGGACTACAACCAGACCGGGCTCTCCGTCGGCGCGCGCGCGGGTTTTGAGCTGTTCCGTACCACGACGGGGCGGCTGGACCTGTTCGCCCAGGCCATGCTGCCGGCGTTCCTGACCTCGGATGACGAAGGCAAGGTCGTCGACGCCTGGTTGCCCACGCTCAGCGTCGGCGCGGGCATGCTGTTCTGACCCTACTCGGCCGCCACAAATACGCGCCGGGCCTCGGCGCGCACATCGGCATCGGCGTCGTGGCGCAAGGCATCGAGCCGGGCGCGACAATCGGCCGGCCAGCCTTCGGGCGCGGCGAATGCGGCGAGCAGCGCCAACGCGACCAGGCGCAATTGCGGATCGGCGAGCAACCCATCGCAAAGCGTGCGCAACGCTGCCGCCGACCATGCGGCCTCGGGGCGCACAAGGTGGACCGCTGCCCCTTCGAGCAGGCGCGCCTGCCGGGGTGACGGCGCGAGGCGGTGCCACTCCGCAAGGTGCGCGGCAGCCTCGGCAGGCGCGGCGGCATCAAGCGCGGCGACAAAAACGTCGACCGCAGCCGGCCAGGCCAATGGGATCCCTCGCAACCGTTGCGCGACCGCCCACAGGGCCGATCGCCGCGCCGCGCGCGCCGCGGGCGTGCCTTCCGCCAGCGACGCGCAGAGGCCGAGCAACCGCTGCAGCGCGGGCTGATCACGCTCGGGCGAGGTTGATCCTTCGGCGGCTTCGGCCACCGTGACAAGCGTG
>JAGQJJ010000872.1 GCA_020430675.1 Myxococcales bacterium | reverse complement strand
AGGCCGCTGACAAGGTGGGACCGGCGTGCGACATCTATGGTCTGGGCATGACCGCGCTCTTTGCCGTCAAAGGCGCCCGGCTCACCAAGCGCGCGCTGCGGGATCCGGCCGGCGAGTTGGCCGCGGTCACCGGGCAAGCGGCGGTCAAGGCTGAGATCCTGCGCGCCATCGAGTGGGATCCCGACGAGCGGCATGCCTCGGCCGCTGCTTTTGCGGATGCGCTCCGCGCGGCGCAAGGCGGGCGCCCCCCAATCGCGCAGGCCGCCGACGTGCCAACGCCCCTTGTCAGCGCCGTGCCGCGTGACGTGAAGCCATCGAACATCTTGCTCGACGCCGATCGCGACGCGCTGCTGACCGACATGGACCTCATGCGCGCCGACGACGCCAGCGGCGGTACAAGCACCGGCGCGTCGGTTGGCCTGGTATGGGTCGAGGTTCCGCCAGGGTCGTTCTGGATGGGATCGAGCAAAGACGAGGGTCACCCGGTCTATGACTCGGAGGCATACGACGACGAGCTGCCACCCTTCCGCCTCGAGATGTCGACCGCCTATCGCATTGCCCGGCACCCGACGTGCAATGCCGACTACGCGGTCTTTTTGAAGGCGACCGGCCGGGCGCCGCCGGCCGAATGGGCCAACAAGCGCCTCAACGCACCAGCGCAGCCGGTGGTCGGCGTCGATTGGGACGACGCCCGGGCTTTCTGCGCGTGGCTCGACACGACCGCGGTGGTGCCCGCCGGCTGGCGCGCCGACCTGCCGACCGAGGCGGAGTGGGAGTATGCCGCGCGGGGCCCGGACGGCTGGCGGTATCCATGGGGCAACGCACCGCCCGATGCCGAGCGAGCGGATTATCTCGACCCGCCGGGGGGACGGACCGCCAACCAGGCGATGGACGACTTGGGAAAGGGAGGTCCGCAACCGGTCGGGCTGCATTCGACGGGGGCCAGTCGATGGGGCGTCGAAGAGATGGCCGGCACGGTGTGGGAGTGGTGCCTTGATGCCTGGCAGGCGAAGCGAACGGCGCCGCTGTCGACAAGTGTTGACACGAGCGCGCCACGGGTGATCCGCGGGGGGTCCTGGGCCGACCTTCCCGGCTACCTGCGCTGCGCGAGGCGGCTCGGGGGGCATCCCCGGCACCGGTTCCCGAACCTGGGCTTCCGAGTGGTGTGTCGGGTTCCGCGCGCGCCAGACTGATCGGTGGCGACACGGACTGTCGACAACCCACGGATGAAAAGTATGGGTGCGGGCACTCCATTCTTGATGGCATGGCATGCCATGCCAGCGCATCGCTCACCGAGGCGGACCCGAACCAACAGTTGAGCTTCTTGGCACGGCGTTGTTGTCAGCGGGCCTTCGGGGGTTGTGCACCGGCGGACGGCAGCTATACTGCCCGCGACTTCGATCGGGAGACCGCCGCCCATGCTCGCGCCCCCAGCCGCGCCGGTCATCGTGCTCGCCTTCGCCAACGATCGCCACGGGGGCAATGCCCGGTGGCTGCGCAATCTCGCCCCTGAACGGCGGGCCATCGAGGCTGCGCTGGCGCCGGTGGTGGGCCAGGGTCACTGCCAGTTGCTGGTCGAGGCCAACGTGACCCATGACCGCTTCTTCGACCTTCTCGCCTCGCACGGCGATCGCATCATCGGCGTGCACTTCGGCGGCCACGCCGATCCCGAGGGGTTGAAGTTCGAAGACGACGAGGGCCGCCCGACGCCCGCCCTGGTCGATGGCATCGCGACCGGCCTGGGTGGCCTTCCCAACCTGCGTTGGGCGTTTCTCAATGGCTGCGCCACGGCGCATCACGTCGCCGCTTTGCTCACGGCGGGCGTGCAGGCGGTGGTCGCCACCGAGCGCGCCGTGCGCGACGAGGTGGCGGCCCGCTTCGCGCGGCGGTTCTACTTTGCGATGGCCCATGGGCAGACGCTCGACCGGGCTTTTGCGCTGGCCGAGGCCGACGAGCGCGCCCGCGCCGAGGCGCCCGCCGCGTTGGTGCGCGAAGGCGAGCCGGCGGCTGACTTCTTTCGCATGCTGCGACCGCAGAAGGTCGAGGGCGGCTGGCCTTGGATCTTCCGCCGCGCCGCCGGGCCCGCTGCCGACGGCAACTGGCGGTTGGTGCCCGAGGCGGTGGCGCCCGCGACCGAGCCCACCCCGCTCGAAGCGGCGCTCGCCCAGCGCCTTGATCTGGCGCATGGGGGCGCCCCAGACACGGTCCTCGAAGCGCTCGACCAGCGCATCCTCGACTTGAAGCGCAAGGCATTGCATGGCCGCAGCCCGAGCCGCGGCCTGACGCTGGGCAAGCGTTGGCATCTCACCGAAAAGCTGGGCCATGGTGGCTTCGCCGAAGTGTGGAAGGCCTGGGATGCGGCGACCGATGAGACCGTCGCCGTCAAGCTGCTGCACGGGCAGTTCAGTGACAGCGCCGAGCGCCGCCAGCGCTTCTTTCGCGGCGCGCGCCAGATGCAGAGCATCGTGCACCGCAACGTGGCACGCTGCATCGAAGCCGAGGGCCATGA
>JAGQJJ010000871.1 GCA_020430675.1 Myxococcales bacterium | reverse complement strand
CAACCGGTCGATGCGCACTTCGATGTCGAGCACATGCCAGGTGCGGTTGCCGATGCGCAGCAGCTGCTGCCGGCGGCCGAGAACAAAGAGGCGATCATCGGCGAGATAGCCCACATCCCCGGTATCAAGCCATCCGTCGGCGGCCTCGGCGGACCCGATGATGCCTTCGCCGCGCACCTGCAGCTCGCCCAGGACGCGCGGGGGCCGGACGCGGCCCGCCTTGTCGACGACCTGCAGCTCCGTGCCGGGCAGCGGACGCCCCAACGCGACGAGATGCAGGGTGCTCTGCGCCGCGCGCACCGGCCGCGCCTCGCCGCTTCGCGACAGGTGCTCGGCGTCGATCGAGTCGACCACCGCCATCTCGCCCGGCACCGGGAACGTGCAGCCGCCGATCGTCTCGATGCCGCCGTAGAACGGCACCAGCGCATCCCGGCGAAGGCCATGCGACGCAAAATGCGCGACAAAGCGCCAGAGGTGGTCGGGGTGGATGCGATCGGCGCCCACAAACGCCAGCCGCAACGCCTTGAGGTCGAGGCCGCCCAGGTCCGCGGCGAGCAGGTGGCGGGCGCAGACATCATAGGCCCGGCTCGGCGCCACCGTGATCGTGGCCCGATAGCCGTGCATCGTCCACAGCCAGAGCGCGGGGTTGAAGACGAAGCTCGCGGTGTCGAGCGCCGCGGTGCGCAGGCCGAACAGATCGGGCAGCAAAAGCCCCGCGATCAGTGCGTTGTGCGCGTCGAGCGGCAGCCAGGTGCAGACGAGATCGCCGCGGCGCGCCGACCAGTGGTGCACCAGGCGGAGGGTGGCCTGACGCAGCGCTTCATAGGTCACCGGCACCAGGCGCGTGCCGCCGTCGAGGGGCGAGATGCCGAGATAGGCCAGCGCACCGTCATCGAGCGGGACCGGCGCCAGTCGCCGGGCTTCGGGCAACGCGCCGGGCCGGATCATGGGCCGCTCGACCGCGGTCACCGCGCCCACCGCCATCTCGGCGAACTCGTCGTCGGCGATCAGCACCTGCGCGCCCGCCTGCGCCGCCGCGTCGCGCAGGTCGCCGAGCCGCGGCGAGAACCGCTGGACAAGCCCGTTGAGCCGCGCATTGCGCACGGCAAGCGCGTGAGCCTCGGGCACCGCTTCGACGCCCACCACCACGCAATCGGGCAGCGCGCGCAGCAGCAATAGCGCCACGGTGCCCTTGCCGGTGCCCAGATCGAGAACACGGCGCGCCGCGGGTCGGGCCTGCAGGGCGAACCACGCCAGCAGCGTGTCATCCGAGGCCGCGCGGTGGCCGCGGCGCCGTTGCAGAATGCGCAGTGTGGCCGAAAGCCGGTCGAGCGTCTCGTCGGGCCCGGGCGCGTCGATCAATGCCGGGGATCGTCTTCGAGCAGCGACGTCCGAATATTGACGTACGAGGCGTAGCGGCTCTCTTCGATCCGGCCGGCCTCGACCGCGGCCAGCACCGCGCACTCGGGCTCGTGCACATGCCGACAGTCGGCAAACTTGCAGCGCGGGGCGAGGCGGGCGAGCTCGACGAAGTGCGAGCCGACCTCATCGGGGTCGATGTCCCACAACCCGAAGGCGCGCACGCCGGGGCTGTCGATCACCTCGCCGCCGTCGGGCAAGACGTGCAGAAACGAACTGCTGGTGGTGTGGCGCCCGCGCCCGCTCGCTTCGCTGAGGGCCTGCACTCGCTCGCCGAGCGCCGGGTCGAGCGCGTTGAGCAGGCTGGTCTTGCCCACCCCGGAGTGCCCCACGAAGATGCTCGTCCGCCGCCGCAGCGCGCGGCGCAGATCGCCCAATCCCGCACCCGTCGAGGCCGCCGTGAAGTGCACCGGATAACCAAGCCGCGGATAGATCGCGAGCCGATCGCCGATGTCTTCGAGCGCCGCCGGGTCGTCGGCGATCAGGTCGACCTTGTTGAAGATGATATGGGCCTCGATGCCCTGGGCGTGGGCCACGACCAGATAGCGATCGATGAGCCCTTCGCGCAGCGGCGGTTCGACGGCGGTGACGACAAAGATACGGTCGAGGTTGGCGGCCAGCACCTGCTCGCGACGGCCGAGCGCGTCGGCCCGCACCAGCGCGGTGCGCCGTTCGCCGATCCCGATGATGAGGCCCTGCGCCATCTCGGTGTCGGCGTCGGGCACGAAGCGCACGTCATCGCCGACCACCGCGCGCTTGCCGTCACCGCGGGCGACGCACTCGACGTCTTCACCCTCGGCGGTGCGCACGGTGAACACTGGCCCGAGGCGTCCGAACACACGACCTTCGCGCGCGGCGGACTCGTCGATGGGCGGGGGCGATGGGGACCGGCGGGGGCGCTTTTTCACGCGCCCACTCTATGTCGCGCCGCCGTCGCGTCAAGGGTCTCGGAAGCCGATTCCGCAGGCCGTACCCCGATTAACCCTTGCAAATCGGGCCAGCGTGATTAGACTGCGCGCCTCGATCGCCGCCGGAGCCCCTACGGGCGCGAGCGGCCTACGGCCCAAGCAGCCAAGCGACCATCGACGGAGACCTGGTCA